>NZ_CP125984.1:1147500-1217500 GCF_050859005.1 Sporosarcina sp. UB5 | reverse complement strand
ACCTGACACTGTCTCCTGCCCGGATCACGGGCAAGGGTTAGAAGTCCAATACAGCCAGGGTAGTATCCCACCATTGCCTCCTCCGAAGCTGGCGCTCCGGATTCCAAGGCTCCTACCTATCCTGTACAGGCTGCACCGGAATTCAATATCAGGCTACAGTAAAGCTCCACGGGGTCTTTCCGTCCTGTCGCGGGTAATGCGCATCTTCACGCATATTATAATTTCACCGAGTCTCTCGTTGAGACAGTGCCCAGATCGTTACGCCTTTCGTGCGGGTCGGAACTTACCCGACAAGGAATTTCGCTACCTTAGGACCGTTATAGTTACGGCCGCCGTTTACTGGGGCTTCAATTCGAAGCTTCGCTTGCGCTGACCTCTCCTCTTAACCTTCCAGCACCGGGCAGGCGTCAGCCCCTATACGTCACCTTACGGTTTTGCAGAGACCTGTGTTTTTGCTAAACAGTCGCCTGGGCCTATTCACTGCGGCTCTCTCGGGCTTTAACACCCTACCAGAGCACCCCTTCTCCCGAAGTTACGGGGTCATTTTGCCGAGTTCCTTAACGAGAGTTCTCTCGATCACCTTAGGATTCTCTCCTCGCCTACCTGTGTCGGTTTGCGGTACGGGCACCTCCCGCCTCGCTAGAGGCTTTTCTTGGCAGTGTGAAATCAGGGACTCCGGGGATAATTCCCCTCGCCATCACAGCTCAATGTTATAGAAACGGGATTTGCCTCGTTTCACACCTCACTGCTTGGACGCGCATAACCAACAGCGCGCTCACCCTATCCTTCTGCGTCCCCCCATTGCTGATAACGGCGGGGAGGTGGTACAGGAATATCAACCTGTTGTCCATCGTCTACGCCTTTCGGCCTCGACTTAGGTCCCGACTAACCCTGAGCGGACGAGCCTTCCTCAGGAAACCTTAGGCATTCGGTGGAAGGGATTCTCACCCTTCTTTCGCTACTCATACCGGCATTCTCACTTCCAAGCGCTCCACCAGTCCTTACGGTCTAGCTTCGACGCCCTTGGAACGCTCTCCTACCACTGACACCATAGGTGTCAATCCGCAGTTTCGGTGATCTGTTTAGCCCCGGTACATTTTCGGCGCAGCGCCACTCGACCAGTGAGCTATTACGCACTCTTTAAATGGTGGCTGCTTCTAAGCCAACATCCTGGTTGTCTGGGCAGCGCCACATCCTTTTCCACTTAACAGATACTTGGGGACCTTAACTGGCGGTCTGGGCTGTTTCCCTCTCGACTACGGATCTTATCACCCGCAGTCTGACTCCCAAACATAAATCATCGGCATTCGGAGTTTGTCTGAATTCGGTAACCCGGGATGGGCCCCTAGTCCAAACAGTGCTCTACCTCCGAGATTCTTTCGTTTGAGGCTAGCCCTAAAGCTATTTCGGAGAGAACCAGCTATCTCCAGGTTCGATTGGAATTTCACCGCTACCCACACCTCATCCCCGCACTTTTCAACGTACGTGGGTTCGGGCCTCCAGTAAGTGTTACCTTACCTTCACCCTGGACATGGGTAGATCACCTGGTTTCGGGTCTACGACCCCATACTCATTCGCCCTATTCAGACTCGCTTTCGCTGCGGCTCCGCATTCGCTGCTTAACCTTGCATGGAATCGTAACTCGCCGGTTCATTCTACAAAAGGCACGCCATCACCCATTAACGGGCTCTGACAACTTGTAGGCACACGGTTTCAGGTTCTATTTCACTCCCCTTCCGGGGTGCTTTTCACCTTTCCCTCACGGTACTGGTTCACTATCGGTCACTAGGGAGTATTTAGCCTTGGGAGATGGTCCTCCCGGATTCCGACGGAATTTCACGTGTTCCGCCGTACTCAGGATCCACTCTGGAGGGGACGGACTTTCGACTACGGGGCTATTACCCGCTATGGCAGACCTTTCCAGGCCTCTTCGTCTAATCCGTCCCTTTGTAACTCCGTATAGAGTGTCCTACAACCCCAGGAAGCAAGCTTCCTGGTTTGGGCTCTTCCCGTTTCGCTCGCCGCTACTAAGGGAATCGATGTTTCTTTCTCTTCCTCCGGGTACTTAGATGTTTCAGTTCTCCGGGTGTGCCTCGTTTACGCTATGTATTCACGTAAACGTACTACCCCATTACGGGCAGTGGGTTTCCCCATTCGGAAATCTTCGGATCACAGCTTACTTACAGCTCCCCGAAGCATATCGGTGTTAGTGCCGTCCTTCATAGGCTCCTAGTGCCAAGGCATCCGCCGTGCGCCCTTTCTAACTTAACCTTTATACGGATTTCGATAAGCTTCGCATTGCGTTGTCAGCTTCGTTCGTTCACATCCTCACGTGCCTAAGCACGCTCCGGTGTTCACTCACTCGCTTCCTAGCACTGCTCGCTTCTCGCAATCCTCGGGTGAGTAGTAGTACTTAGCGATAAGTACAGAAACTACTCGTTAAAAAAGTATTGTTCAATCACTAAGTGATCGACTCGGTTGATTACTTGATGTTTTGTTGCTTCAATGTCGTTTTATCCAGTTTTCAAAGAACAAGTTTCGAAAGTGCATCCTAATGGATGAACCTTCAAAACTGAACGCAAAACGTCAACGTATGAACCAAAGGTTCATATTCCGTAATTATCCTTAGAAAGGAGGTGATCCAGCCGCACCTTCCGATACGGCTACCTTGTTACGACTTCACCCCAATCATCTGTCCCACCTTCGGCGGCTGGCTCCCGTAAGGGTTACCCCACCGACTTCGGGTGTTACAAACTCTCGTGGTGTGACGGGCGGTGTGTACAAGACCCGGGAACGTATTCACCGTGGCATGCTGATCCACGATTACTAGCGATTCCGGCTTCATGCAGGCGAGTTGCAGCCTGCAATCCGAACTGGGAACGGTTTTATGGGATTGGCTCCCCCTCGCGGGTTCGCAGCCCTTTGTACCGTCCATTGTAGCACGTGTGTAGCCCAGGTCATAAGGGGCATGATGATTTGACGTCATCCCCACCTTCCTCCGGTTTGTCACCGGCAGTCACCTTAGAGTGCCCAACTGAATGCTGGCAACTAAGATCAAGGGTTGCGCTCGTTGCGGGACTTAACCCAACATCTCACGACACGAGCTGACGACAACCATGCACCACCTGTCACCGCTGTCCCCGAAGGGAAAGACATGTCTCCATGCCGGTCAGCGGGATGTCAAGACCTGGTAAGGTTCTTCGCGTTGCTTCGAATTAAACCACATGCTCCACCGCTTGTGCGGGTCCCCGTCAATTCCTTTGAGTTTCAGCCTTGCGGCCGTACTCCCCAGGCGGAGTGCTTAATGCGTTAGCTGCAGCACTAAGGGGCGGAAACCCCCTAACACTTAGCACTCATCGTTTACGGCGTGGACTACCAGGGTATCTAATCCTGTTTGCTCCCCACGCTTTCGCGCCTCAGCGTCAGTTACAGACCAGAAAGCCGCCTTCGCCACTGGTGTTCCTCCACATCTCTACGCATTTCACCGCTACACGTGGAATTCCGCTTTCCTCTTCTGTACTCAAGTCCTCCAGTTTCCAATGACCCTCCACGGTTGAGCCGTGGGCTTTCACATCAGACTTAAAGGACCGCCTGCGCGCGCTTTACGCCCAATAATTCCGGACAACGCTTGCCACCTACGTATTACCGCGGCTGCTGGCACGTAGTTAGCCGTGGCTTTCTGACGAGGTACCGTCAAGGTACGGGCAGTTACTCCCGTACTTGTTCTTCCCTCGCAACAGAGCTTTACGATCCGAAAACCTTCTTCGCTCACGCGGCGTTGCTCCATCAGACTTTCGTCCATTGTGGAAGATTCCCTACTGCTGCCTCCCGTAGGAGTCTGGGCCGTGTCTCAGTCCCAGTGTGGCCGATCACCCTCTCAGGTCGGCTACGCATCGTCGCCTTGGTAGGCCGTTATCCCACCAACTAGCTAATGCGCCGCGGGCCCATCCTGCAGTGACAGCCGAAACCGTCTTTCAGAGTTCTTCCATGCGGAAGAACTGATTATTCGGTATTAGCCCCGGTTTCCCGGAGTTATCCCCATCTGCAGGGCAGGTTGCCCACGTGTTACTCACCCGTCCGCCGCTAATATCAGGGAGCAAGCTCCCATCAATTCGCTCGACTTGCATGTATTAGGCACGCCGCCAGCGTTCGTCCTGAGCCAGGATCAAACTCTCCATAATAGAGAAATTCGAGTAGCTCGAGTTTCTTGCTGGCATCATTTAAGATGTCAATTTTGAATCCAAAGATTCGTTTGTTCTGTTCACCGACAGAGTCGGCTTCAGAACTTTATTTGTTGACGTTTTGCTGTTCAGTTTTCAAGGTTCATTTCTTGCTGCTCCGTTAGAAGCAACTCTTATATAATATCATGTTCTCGTTTCCGATGTCAACAACTTTTTTTAAAAACTTTTTCAAGTTGTTTCAAGCAGTTATTCGTTTACCGGAAGCGCAACGTTTATTACTATACCAGCTTGTCTTTTTGATTGCAATACTTTTTTCGAAAAAAGTTTTCTTCATTCATTTACTATAGAAGCGAGAACCGCGCAACAACGTTTCAATCGTTATTGCACGGCGCTTCTTTTCTAATTACTCTTTATGTCTCATCTGCGGGAACAAGAGTATATCACGAATTGATTGAGCGTTCGTAAGCAACATTACAAGACGGTCAATACCGATTCCTAGGCCGCCTGTTGGAGGAAGTCCATATTCAAGTGCTTCTATAAAGTCTTCATCCATATCATGCGCCTCGTCGTTGCCTTGCTCCTTTTCGATCAATTGCGCTTCAAAACGGGAACGCTGGTCGATAGGATCGTTCAACTCAGTAAATGCATTCGCGTGTTCGCGGCGAACGATGAATAATTCAAAGCGATCTGTAAAACGCTCATCTTCCGGATTCTTCTTCGCGAGAGGCGAAATTTCTACAGGATGGCCGTAGATGAATGTTGGTTGGACAAGTTGCTCTTCGACTTTCTGCTCGAAGAATTCATTTAACACATGGCCTACATCCATCATGCCTGTCACTTCTACGCCATGTTCCTTTGCAAGGGCATGGGCTTCTTCCTTCGTCATTTGCTTCCAGAAGTCGACACCTGTATATTCCTTAATTGCATCTACCATATGGAGACGTTTCCAGCCCGGCGAAAGGTCTATTATATCTTCACCGTATTTCACTTTCGTTGTACCGAGCACATCTTGTGCGATGTGAGCGACCATATTTTCCGTGAGTTCCATGATGTCTTTATAGTCCGCATAAGCTTCATATAGTTCAATCATCGTGAATTCAGGGTTATGTCTCGTGGAAATCCCTTCATTACGGAAAACGCGGCCGATTTCATATACTTTTTCAAGACCGCCGACAATAAGGCGTTTCAAGTGAAGCTCAATCGCAATACGCATATATAGCGTCATATCCAAAGCGTTGTGGTGTGTAATGAACGGACGTGCCGACGCTCCTCCTGCGATTGCATGCAACATTGGCGTTTCAACTTCAAGGTAGCCTTGTCCATCTAAATACCGGCGCATCGATTGGATGATGCGGCTTCTCGTGATGAAAGTCTCTTTGCTTTCTTCTGACATGATCAAATCAAGATATCGTTGGCGATACCGCTGCTCAATATCCTTTAACCCGTGGAATTTATCCGGCAACGGACGAAGTGCTTTCGTCAGGAACGTGAATTCAGTTGCTTTAATGGAAAGTTCTCCGACTTTTGTTTTGAAGACGTTTCCTTTGATTCCGACAATGTCCCCTAGATCCGCGTGGCTAAAAATGTCATACGCTTCTTCGCCTACTGCATCTTGACGGACGTAAATTTGAATCTGGCCACCAAGATCCTGGATATGAGCAAATCCAGCTTTCCCTTTGCCCCGCTTCGTCATAATTCGTCCTGCTATTTTTACCTCATGTACTGTTTCGTCCAATTCCTCTTTCGAAAGACCCTCATAAGCTTCGCGAATTTCATTGGATAGGTGCGTCCGCTCATATCTTGCGCCAAACGGATCTAAACCGCTCTCCCGCAATTCATCCATCTTTTGGCGTCTCACCAAAAGCTGATCGTTCAATTCATCCAAATGGGACATTTCCTTCACTCCTTCATTTAATTATCCCTCACGCCGGATGGCATGTTCCTATTGTACACAAACTCGTTATGTAAAAAAAGCCGCCACTATAATGGCGGCTCGCATCGATTGAGTTTCATACTAACTATAGATAGAGACGAACATTCGCCGAGTCATAGCAACTGTTCGACTCCCGTAACTTTCTTCCAAAGTACAACGCCAGTATCATCAGGAACTTCCTTTGCAAACGGTATTCCCGTTACAGGATGTTCGATTGTAGGCGTGATTTCTAATAAAGGCACGAGAACAAATGCCCGTTCACCCATTCTCGGATGTGGCACAAGTAAATTCTCCGCTTCAATATTGTCGTTATTATACAGTAAAATGTCAAGGTCTACAGTCCGGGGGCCCCATCTGATTTCACGTACACGACCTAAGTCGTTTTCAATATGTTGGCATGCCGCTAATAATTCATACGGATCCAATAAAGTCTTCACACAGACGACCAAATTCAAGAAGTCCGCCTGATCCGTATAGCCGACAGGCGCAGTTTCGTAAATGGAAGAAACCTCCGTCACCTCAGCCCTTTCGTGGGCATGAAGTGCGCGGACCGCCTCCTTTAGATGATGCAACCTGTCTCCGATATTGGATCCTATGGAGATGTATGCGGTATTCATGAAAATTGCCCTCTCGTAATTTCTACAGATACCGATGCATAGTGTCCAGCGATTGGCGGATCAGGTTTAATTAAGACGACCCGGACGCCATGGACTTGACCGGCGAACTTTTGCAAAATGAGACGGGAAATTTCCTCAGCGACGGATTCAATTAGCTTCCGTGGTTTCCCCTCGACTACGGTACGACAAACTTCGAACACTTCCGCGTAATTAACCGTCTTCTTTAAATCGTCCGTTTCACCCGCTTCGGCCAAATCGACCGCAAGCGATACGTTCGCCCGGAAACGCTGCCCAAGCACATTCTCTTCCTTCAACGCACCGTGATAACCGTAAAACTCCATCTCATTTAAATGAATATAATCCATCCTCGCACCCTCCATTTCCAGATCAGTCGACGCTTACTTCCGCTTTACCCGCTAGCACGTCCATCATTCTCACCATGCGGGATATCGCCTTCACATCATGCACCCGAACGATATGGCAGCCGTGCTCGATGCCGTAGCAAACTGTAGCACCTGTCCCTTCCATCCGCTCATCGACCGGTAGATCCAATATGTTGCCGATCATCCTTTTCCGGGATGTTGCAAGTAGTAGCGGATACCCCAAATCGGATATCCGACGAAGCCCTTGCATTGCCAACACGTTCTGCCTCGTATTTTTCGCAAAACCGATGCCCGGATCAAGCCAAATATTGCTTTCCGGCACACCCGCCTTCCGTGCGATGTCTACACTTTCTTCTAAATCGGCAATCATCGCATCCATGAACGGCCCTTCGTATTGCGCCTTTTCACGATTATGCATAAGAATAATCGGCGCTCCGTGGGCGGCCGCCACTTCCGCGATCCTCGGCTCACGTTTCGCACCCCATACGTCATTGACAATCGTAGCGCCCGCTTTCAATGCGGCATCAGCTACATCCGCCTTGTACGTATCAATTGAAATGACACAACCCAATTCTTGAGCTAACGCCTCAATTACCGGAATCGTTCGCTCCAGTTCCATTTCGAGAGAGACCGGGGCGTGCCCTGGTCGAGTGGACTCACCGCCGATATCGATAATTTTCGCACCGTCTCGAAGCATTTCTTCCGCGTACTTTAGCGCTGCATCGATTTGTCCGTATTTACCTCCGTCCGAGAAGGAGTCCGGCGTAACATTCAAAATGCCCATTACGGCCGTCTCCTTTTTGAAATCAAATTCAGTATTCCGTAGACGGTATATGTCTTTCGCTTTCGATAACTCCATTACGTTACCCCTCTTTCATTTCATCAATCGCCTGTACATATAATCGATGCAGTTTTTGATAATAAACCCCGGAAGCTCCGGGCATCGGCACCTCGCCTACCGCAGAAAGAGGGACGAGCTCTTGGATTGAGTTCGAAACGAACACTTCATCCGCCTGTTCGACTTCACATTTTGCAAACAACCCAATTTGCATATCCATTCCGACCTCTGCTGCTAAATCCAAAATAAACGCTCGGGTAAGGCCTGGCAAAATTCCCGTTTCAATTGACGGCGTGTACAACGCCCCATCTTTCACCCAAAACACATTCGACGTCACACCTTCAGCAACGTGACCTTGCGCCGTCAGGAAAATCCCTTCCAACTCCTTCAAAGAAGGCAGTTCCAAACGTCCGCGAACATTGTTTAAGAAGTTATGCGACTTGTGACGGACCTGACTTTCGGGAAGATTCCTCTCCGTCTCTAGCCACACCGCTTTCTTTTCCGTTCCCCGCGGGACTACCGCAAGCTCTTTTCGGAATAAAATAACGTTCGGTGTTACGTATTCGGACGGAGCCAAACCGAGATCGTGCACACCCGCGGATACATTCAAACGAAAATACCCATCACGTCCACCCGAACGAATATGTAACTCTTGGATTACTTCTAAAATCTCCTCATCCGAATAAGGCATCGATACCCGGTATTCACGCAATGCCACTCGCAGCCGTTCCATATGTTCTTTGAATAAAAACACGCGTCCCTCATACGTCCTGAACGTCTCGAAAAAACCTGCGCCATATAAAAACCCGTGATCGAAAGGAGAAATCGTCAACTGTTCCGCCTGTTCAAATTTACCGTTCATCCAACAAAGCATGGAGCTGTTCCTCCTTTCATCGGATTGCTTCGGCCATTTCCTTCGCTTGCCAGAGCGCCCTCGCCTTATTGAGCGACTCTACGTATTCTGCTTTTGGATCGGAATCCGCCACTAAACCTGCACCCGCTTGGATATGGGCGATTCCATCTTTTATATATGCCGTCCGAATGACGATATTTAAATCCATATCACCAGTAAAACCAATCCAGCCGATTGACCCTGTATACAAGCCTCTTCGCGTCGGTTCCAACTCTTCGATAATTTCCATCGTTCGCAACTTCGGTGAGCCTGTAATTGACCCTCCAGGGAACACCCCTCTAATAATAGCGGCGTTCGATAGATCAGGAGCTGCTGTTCCTCTTACATTTGAAACGAGATGCATAACGTGTGAATACCGCTCAACGACCATGAATTCGTCCGTTTCCACCGTTTCCGGCATACAAACTTGTCCGAAGTCCTCAATTTCCTGTTCGACAAGCATAATATGCTCGCCTTTTTCTTTTTCGTCAGAGAGCAAGTCCTGTTCAAACGCCTCGTCTTCAATTACCGATGCTCCTCTTGGCCTCGTCCCTCCAATTGGACGCGTGCTCAATTCCGTTCCACGCTTTTTTAGTAACAATTCGGGAGAACCGGAAACGACAGCGAATTCTTTTGCCCCAATTGACGCCATATAAGGTGAAGGATTGAACGACCGTAACGCTTCGTACATCGAAAGCGGATCAGCGGAAAGCTCCTTCGATTGACGAACAGTTAGGTTGACTTGATTAACTTCTTTATTCGCTATAAATCGCTGAACATCGCGCACCATCTGTTCGAATTGCGGTCCAGTTACCGATACTTCCACATTTTCAGGTCTTGAATAGTCGATTTCATAGCCGTCAGACTCGGCAGCGCGTTTCCCAAATCCAACTTCCGCCGCCTTTAGCCATTCACTTTCCACTTCCGACACATCGAGCCCCCGACCAGGTAATGTCATGAAATAGACAGTCTCCGTTTCGAGATCAAGAACTGCCCAGCGGTCAAATAAATAGAAATAGACGTCCGGCGTCTCGAGGTCATCGACAGCTATTGTAGGTATTGGCTCATATGATCGAGCGTAATCATAGCTAATGAAACCAATTGCGCCTCCTTGGAAGTCTGGCAACTCCGACACATTGTCCATCTTCATCGTTTGGACAAACGCACATAACAGGTCAAGCGGGTCGCCTTCCTGCAGTTCCTTTGTCCCGTCACGCCATTCAAACTCCAATGAGTTAGCTTGTGTACTTTTTAACGTCACTAGCGGGTCAACGCCTGCGATGCATAGTTTACCTGTACGTCCGCTCTCAAGCAAAACGTGTTGTTCCGTCGTTTTCGCAAGTTCTTTATATGCGTAAAAAAATTGCTCCTTCGTCATGTCAGTCTTCGTATAATTAGGATGCAATTGTTCCATTTCATTTTCCCCCAGCTCCATTTAATATAGTTATCTTAACGTGTAAAGAGCCGTTTAGGCTACTATAAGGAACAAAAAAAGAGAGCCTCATAAGCTCTCTTTTTCAATGAATATCCCTTATTCTTCTTCAAAATGATAAAGCGGGGTACTCAAGTATCGTTCACCATTTGACGGAAGGATAGCAACGACGGTCTTGCCTTTCCCAAGCTTTTCCGCAACTTGGAGCGCTGCGAAAATAGCCGCCCCAGAGGAGACACCACCTAAAATCCCTTCTTCCCGAGCCGCTCTTCTCGCTGTATCATACGCTTCGTCATTCGTCACTTGAATGATTTCATTGTAAATATCCGTATCGAGTACTTTCGGGACGAAGCCCGCACCGATTCCTTGAATTTTATGTGGTCCAGGCTGCCCACCTGAAAGGACTGGTGAATCAGTCGGTTCTACCGCGATAATTTGCACGTCCGGGAAGCGCTCTTTTAATACGCTACCTGCTCCCGTAATTGTACCACCCGTACCAATACCCGAAATGAATGCGTCGACCCGGTCGAGAGCATCTGCAATTTCCGGTCCCGTTGTCAGACGGTGTACTTCTGGATTTGCTTCATTATTAAATTGCTGCGGCATGAACCAGCCATTCTTCTCAGCAAGCTCTTCCGCTTTACCGATAGCTCCTTTCATCCCTTCAGCCCCTGGAGTTAGGACTAGATCCGCGCCATAAGCGCGCAATAGATTCCGGCGCTCCAAGCTCATCGTATCCGGCATGACGAGCACTGCTTTATATCCTTTTGCAGCTGCAATCATCGCTAGGCCGATACCTGTATTTCCGCTCGTCGGCTCAATGATCGTACTACCTTCTTTCAAGTCCCCAGATTTTTCCGCAGCTTCAATCATCGCAAGCGCAATTCTGTCTTTGACGCTCGATCCTGGATTAAAGTATTCTAGTTTTAAATAAATGTCCGCACTGTCTTGATTCCCCATACGGTTTAATTTAACGAGCGGGGTTTTTCCGACAAGGTCCGCAATCGTGTTTCCGACTCTACTCATTGCTATCCACTCCTAATCCCTAGTTATTTGATATGTTTTATTGTATTAATAGTACACTCGAATTGTGAACAGTGTCAATCATTACTAACTACCTAATCCTTTCCCTCTTTCCAACTGTATAATCTAAAAAAAGCTGTTAGAACCGCTCTCTTTAAAGAGGACTCTAAACAGCTTCATTTCATTTTCCATAAAACCATTTTGCATCGAATTCTTTCCAAAATGCTTCGGGACTTACGGATTGCGGAATTTGTTCGATCGCAAGCTCACGTCTAATATGATCCTTCACTTCTTCATAAGAGAACATTCTTCCTTCTACCACTTCATTAACCCGAATAATTGCGTATGTACCGTCTTGAAGCTTGACAGCGTCCCCAATCTTACCTTCCTTTAGCTTGGATGCAGCTTTGTAAACTGCGGGGTCTACCGTCTCTGTCTCTGCGTTAATATACCCGATGTCGCCCCCGAGGCTGGCCGACGCAAGGTCAATCGATAACTCTTTTGCCAACGCATCGAAGCTTGACCCTTTTGACAACTCATCCAATGCTTGCTCCGCTTCTTCTTCTGTCGGGACGATAATAACGGAAGTTCGATAGGCAGTTAAAATGTTATAGAGGGATTCATTCTTATCGTAAAAGGCTTTCACGGAAGCGTCGTCTATGACTACGTCATTCGATAGCACTTTCCCAAGAATAAGATTCGCCCTTATTTTTTGTCGAGTTTGCTCAATATCTAAACCCGAGTGCAGACGACCGTCCACTGACGTAATTAACGCAAGTTCAAGTTCAATTTCTTTATCGGTTACTTCAATGCCGGATTTCTTTGCCGCTGTCTCCATCACTTTATGATTAACGAGATCAAGAAGTACTTCCCTCCCGACTGCCCTTTCCATAGCAGTCATCCATTCCGCTCTCGTAATCGCCTCACCCGCAACCGACGCAACCTCCTCATCAGGTTGCTTCGATTTGTCAGGGATAAGCCATCCGATAAACCAGAGGATGTTACTAGTAAAAAGGATACCGATTAAAATAAGTAGCGGCTTCGTTTTCAATCTTCGTTTTTGAGGGACTGTCTCTTGAACGTTACGACTTTGACCGTATTTCATTGATGAATCCTTCAAGTTCTACTTTCGGGAATACATATTTCTCTAAACAGAAGTGGCATTCTGCTTCTGCCTGGCCGTCCTCATCAATCATTTCACGGATTTCTTGTTCACCAAGACCTTTAATTGCGTTCCCGAAACGCTCTTCTGAGCAATTGCATCGGAATGCAACGTCCATGCGCTCGAGGATCTCAACATTCTCTTTCCCTAACACTTCTCCAAGTACTTCCTCAGGCGTCAATCCGCGATCAATCATGCTGGAAATCGGCTCAACGTTCGCAAGCTTCTGCTCAAGCTGACTTATCGTCTCTTCCGTTGCACCCGGCATTACTTGAAGGATGAATCCACCTGCAGCTTTGACCGTATTGTCAGGGTTGACAAGGACACCTAAAGCGACCGCCGAAGGAACTTGTTCTGACACGACGAAATATTGGGTAAAGTCTTCCGCGATTTCACCGGAAATGAGCGGAACTTGTCCTGTGAAAAAATCTCGTAAGCCAAGATCTTTTACTACCGTCAACATCCCTTCCGTGCCGACCGCTCCCCGAACGTCAAGCTTTCCTTGTTCGTTCAAGTCAAAGTGGACATGCGGGTTAGTAATGTATCCTCTTACATCCCCACGCGCGTTTGCATCGACAACAATCGGTCCGGCCGGGCCATTCCCTTCGATTTTCACCGTCAGTTTGTCGTCACCTTTTAGCATCGCTCCCATCATAAGCCCGGCTGTCATCGTACGGCCTAAAGCTGCTGTAGCTATCGGCCATACATTGTGCTTCTTCTGCCCCTCCGCTACTAAATTTGTCGAATTCACTGCGTACGCACGAATCGTACCTTCAAAAGCTAATGCCTTTATTAAATAATCATTCATCTTATTACTACTCCCTTCAAACATTTCGTTCGTAAATTAAATGTAGCCCTTTCAACGTAAGGAAATTGTCTACAATATCAATTACATCCGTCTCACTAGCAATCAACTCAGCAAGGCCACCTGTCGCAATTACAGTCGGCTCTACCTTACTTTGTGCTTTCATTCTCCCAACAATACCTTCCACGAGCCCGACATACCCATAAACGATTCCTGATTGCATCGCGGCTACAGTGTTCTTGCCAATAATATGGTCCGGCCGCGTCAATTCGACACGGGGCAATTTAGATGCTCGGTCGAATAATGCCTCCATAGAAATGCCGATGCCCGGTGCAATCGACCCACCCATATACTCGCCCTTTTCGTTCACATAACAAAATGTCGTCGCAGTACCAAAATCGACGATAATGAGCGGAGAACCATATTCTTGAATCGCAGCAACCGCATTGACAATACGGTCCGCACCCACTTCACGGGGATTTTCGTATTTAATATTTAATCCTGTTTTGACGCCCGGACCAACTATGAGCGGGCGCAAGTTGAAATACTTCCTGCACATCTGCTCAAGCGGAAACATAACCGGTGGAACGACAGAGGAGATGATGATGCCACTTATATCTTCAAACTTGAGTCCAACATGGAAAAATAGTGATTTTACGGACATGGCGTATTCGTCTTCCGTCCTATGCCTGTACGTCTCCAAACGCCAATGGTATTTCAGTTCCCCATTATCATAGACCCCAAAAACGATATTCGTATTTCCTGTATCCAATACTAGAATCATTTTCTTTTCCTCGCTAACATTCGTCATTTTCCAAAACATCATAACACATTAAGTAGAAATAAAAACAGTCGACTGCCTTAAAAAGCAGTCGACTGAAATATTATCCTTTAAAGTTACTTCGTAACATCAATCTCTTCTTTGTTCATCGATTGGAGGAAGGGGTTGATCTCCACCATTCTCCTTCGGAAGATCTCCAGTAGATGGATCTGTAGGCGCGCCTGTCGAATCAGAATAGACGGTGTCTTTTTCGACATTTTCATCCGCATCATTCGCTTTCTTTTCTGAGCCATTTCCATTTTGTTCGTATGGACGCTCCGGCAATGTGCCATGATCTTTCAAGTGATTGATTTGCTCTGCATCCAACGTTTCAACTTCCAGAAGCGTTGTAGCAATCAAATCGAGCAAGTTACGGTTCTCCGTCAGGATTTGAGTTGTGCGCTCATATTGGTCCTTAATGATACGCTGCATTTCCTGATCGATTTCGTATGCAATCGATTCAGAGTAGTTTTGCTCGGAATTGAAGTCTCTTCCAAGGAAGACGTTTCCGCCTTGCGCTGAGCCAAATTGCATCGGTCCGAGCTTTTTACTCATACCGTATTCGGTTACCATAGATCGTGCGATGCCTGTAGCACGTTGGAAGTCGTTATGAGCTCCTGTAGATACTTCCCCAAGTACGATTTCTTCCGCTACACGCCCTCCAAGAAGACCAGCGATTTTATCGAGAAGTTCAGGCTTCGTCATAAAGTAACGGTCCTCTTTCGGCAACATGACCGCGTATCCGCCGGCCTGGCCACGTGGAACAATCGTCACTTTATGGACAGTTTCAGCATCGTCCAACATAAGCCCGACAACGACGTGACCTGCTTCGTGGAATGCGACGATATTTCTTTCCTTTTCGGAAATGACTCGGCTCGTTTTAGCTGGTCCCGCGATTACACGGTCCGTCGCTTCATCGATATCCGCCATGTCAATTTTCGCCTTGCCGCGTCTCGCCGCGACTAGCGCTGCTTCATTCAATAAGTTTTCCAAGTCCGCACCTGAGAATCCTGGAGTACGTTGCGCCAAAGCTTTCATATTAACTGATTCGTCAAGCGGCTTGTTACGCGCATGCACTTTAAGAACCGCTTCACGGCCTTTAACATCCGGACGACCAACAGTAATCTGACGGTCAAAACGTCCCGGACGAAGAAGTGCAGGGTCAAGAATATCCGGACGGTTTGTCGCGGCAACGATAATAATTCCTTCGTTTCCATCGAACCCATCCATTTCAACTAAGAGCTGGTTCAACGTCTGTTCACGTTCGTCATGCCCGCCTCCAAGGCCAGCGCCCCGTTGACGACCAACTGCGTCGATTTCATCGATAAAGATAATACATGGCGCATTCTTTTTCGCATTTTCGAACAAGTCACGGACACGGGATGCCCCGACCCCAACAAACATTTCAACAAAGTCCGAACCGGAGATCGAGAAGAACGGCACTCCAGCTTCACCAGCAACAGCACGCGCCAAAAGTGTCTTACCCGTACCAGGAGGTCCAACTAAAAGGATTCCTTTTGGAATACGCGCTCCAAGTTCAGAAAACTTACGTGAATCTTTTAAGAAATCTACAACTTCTTCAAGTTCGGCTTTCTCTTCATCCGCACCCGCAACGTCTGTGAATCTGACTTTCTTGCGGTCATCGGAATGGAGCTTCGCTTTGCTTTTTCCAAAATTCATCACTCGGCCGCCACCGCCGCCTTGTGCTTGATTTAATAGGAAGAAGAATAGGATGATGATAATAATGAAAGGTACTAATCCTGTGAAGAAGGCTACCCATGCGCTCGTTTCAGGCGCTGGCAGGATTTGAATCTCAGGGTTATTCGCTTCACCGACAGTTTCAATATTTTGAATCGCTTCCAGGACGGAAGTATCGTTCGTCAAAATATTTGTCGTGAATTTTTCTCCCTCTTCATAGCCCTTCATCGTACCTTCAACGGTCAGAACGTTACGGACCGGTTGAAACGATATCGATTCAACATCACCTTTTTTCAGCGATTCATAAAATTCGTCATACCGAATCTCTTGCGTCTTCGGATTCGGGTTATTTAGTGAACTGAAAATCCCCATAATTGCAAGGAAAATCAATCCGTATAGTAGAAAGTATCGAAGTATACGATTCATCCCAAGCCTCCTCATTTCTTTCAACAGAAAACTATTGTAAATCTTATCATATAACAGATTCAATCTACAAAGGAAACGCCTTTCTTTCATGACTAGAAAACGGAATTATCTTTCAACCACGCGTGCTCAAGTCTCAACAATCGAAGATGATAGTATGCCAACTTCGAGCGGAATATGGAAAAAGCTTTCCATCGCCCCTTGTTCAGGTTTGTTGAAAAGCTTTCAGAAAGAGTAGATTTCCTTTTTCAATACACCGATATAAGGCAAGTTCCTATATTTTTCTGCGTAATCAAGCCCATACCCGACAACAAATGCATCTGGTACAAGGAATCCAACATAATCCGCTTTCAAATCCACTTTTCGGCCCGTCGGTTTATCAAGCAACGTGACGATTTTTATGGATTTCGCTTTCCGGTATTTGAAAAGTTCTACTAAATAATTCAATGTCTTACCGCTGTCGATAATATCTTCAATAATTAATACGTCGCGACCTTCTACACTCGTATTCAAGTCTTTGACAATTTTCACTTCGCCGGACGATACTGTTGCATTTCCATAGCTAGATACATCCATGAAGTCCAATTCGATATACGCATCGATTCGTTTGATTAAATCGCTCATGAACGGTAATGCTCCTTTAAGAACACCGATCGCAAGCGGGAATTTATCCTGATAATCCTCAGTCAGTACGGCTCCAAGTTCTGAAATTTTCTCCTGGATTTGCTCCTCTGTAATGAGCACTTCTTCAATATCTTTTTGCAACATGAGTTTCACTCTTTTCCGTAAGATTTTCACTTTGCTTTTACTTTGAATATGTACTTTTCCTGTTCTGTTTTGCTACGCTTGAACTGGACGCCATATCGAACGCCAGGAATGGCGCAAATTTCTCCGTGTGCGGTTGTGACAATAGGCAATCTTCGCCGTTTTTCGGCACCGATTTTTTCATCAATGAACAATCTGGACAAACGTTTCGGTCTCGCCATACCTGGAAGCAGTAATCGATCCCCGTCTTTTCTGCCCCTCACGTAAAGCGGCAAATCGGAGTCAGGTGCGTTAAAATACATCCGTTCTCCAATCTCATCATCGTGTCCGTCCGCGTCGTCCCAATACAGCAGCACATCGCCCCAACTTGTCCATTCACCTTTTTGTAGGACACGAGTGGAAAGATCAGGAATTTCCGTATTTTTCACAATCGAAACGATGCCATACTCCCTTACGAAACGGTAGCCTTTCGGAAGGTCAATAACGACATTTCCCGCGCTTGTAGACAGGTGGTGATGCAGTTCATTTAAAAGTGCCGTATTGTATTCCACAGGTTTGATTTCCCCGAAGTAAAGATAATTCAATAGTAGTGGAATGAAGCGCTTTTGTAAAGCGGTGTGCATGCTTTTAAAAAGATCTGAGGCGAAGGTCGGAAGCCCATTGTTCGTGAAGGTCACGATGGATTCGAAACGTTCCTTCGCCAAGCTATCTAGTAGCAATTCATCTTCCCGAAGTCCAGTCGTCATTTTGACGACATTGAATGCCGCAGAAGGATTTTCTGACAAGAGGGCAGGCGCAACATGACGGCGGAGTCGATTCCGTAAGTATGCGTCGCTTTCATTGCTCGGGTCCTCCCTAAAATGTGCACCTTTTTCCTTCACATACGTAAGAAGTTCTTCCTTCATCGCTGGAAGAAACGGTCTAATGACGGTGCCGCTGTCCGTCGTCCGACTCGCTGGGATACCAAGAGGGACACTTCCCTTTGACATCTGCATAAGCACCGTCTCCAATTGGTCTTCGGCATGATGTGCCGTTGCTAGCACATCATACCCTTCTGCCCGCATTGTTTCGTTGAAAAATGCGTATCTTCCTGAACGACAGATGTCCTGCACATTTCCTCCTTCCTCATTTAAGATAGAGGGTACAGGCACGTTCCCGCCAAAGAATGGAATACCAAGACTTTCACATAGACCTCTCACAAACTTGCCGTCATCCGCAGATTCCTTCCCGCGTAGCATATGGTCGACATGGGCGGCTGCTACTTCAATCTGCAATTTTTCGCTGTTTTTCACCATGAAGTACAAAAGCGCGACTGAATCCACCCCTCCCGAGCACGCGACAAGAACTCGTTGCCCTGATGACAGCAATGTCTCTTTATGAATAAAATCAAGGATCTTCCTTTCAAATGCTTGCATGTTCTGCCCCTCCACGCCGTTTCTTTTCATCTCTCTCTATTCTACCCCAAAACTTTTTCGCGGGAAATATGCCGATTTGTCGGTTTTATTGTCGTCCACTCAGGTAAAACGTGTTCAATTTTCATTACTAATACAGTGCGATCGTCTGCCACAACGCCAAATTTTCTTTCCATCTCTGACATAATTCGGTCTGCTAACGGCTCACATGATAGATGCCCGTATTTATCCAATATGCTATAGATTGCATCTTCCTGTTTTTCAATTGTTACGGACCCGTTGAATACGCCGTCCGTCAACATGACGATAATATCCCCTGATTTTAGCTCTTCATTTGTCGCTTCAACGGAAAATGACGGCAGGAATCCGACAGGAACCGATTTACTGTCGAGCCGGAGGAAATCTCTACCTCGCTTTATATACGTACTCATCGACCCCGCCTTCCAAGACCAAAGACGCCCGTCCTGCAAATCAACCAACGCTAAATCGAGCGTCGCATACATATCATCAAGTCCATTTAAGGACATCATGTAATGCAATGTATGCATCGCTGTTTCAGGATCCATCTTCCGGTCCAAACATTCCCGCATAAGTCGAATCACTTTCCGACTTTCCCGATATGCGTTCATATCGTGCCCCATTCCGTCTGATAGTAAAACAGCGGTAAGACCATCGTGTATCGGGAACACTTCATAAGCGTCTCCCGCATGGAACGCACCTCCCCCGGCTGTCGCCACAATTCCATATTCCATTGAAAATCGGACAGCCGAACAGAACGTAATTTGAATATGAGGGAAAGGGTCTTGCAACGTGACAGCTTTATCTACTTTAAACGGTTCGCGGTAGACTTCCTCCAACAGCGGCAAAATGAGACGTTCTGCTACGGTTGTATCTGTTTCAAAATCCGAACGCCTTTCGGGAGTTGAAATAACGATCCGGCAAGCACCCTTCTCCTCGGATAATATATCGATCTGGTAATATTCAATACCTTGGGACTGCAATTGTTTCCCTAATTCCTCCTCTGCAAGATGGTTAACCGCCAAATCCCCTTTAATATCATTCATAATCTTCTCCAAATGATTGCTCATATCCCTCAGTTGCAATGCAAGCATCTTCCGCCCATGCTGAAGCTGCCCCATAAGAAGATGGTTAGAAGCCGACTCCTCTAACTCGGAAATCAACCCTGAAGAGCGGATGCACTTGTATTTAATCCGTTCCTCAACACGGTGGCGGGCCGCTTTCTTCGTCGCAGAATACGTTCCTTCCCACTCATAAAGCAGACGGGCCATCCCTTCCTCTTTCCCCTCCCAGCATTTTGAATATCGGAAACAGGACTGACAAATCGATGGGATATTTTGTGTATCGCTCCCATCATCCGAAGCGAAGCGATCATTGACGAGATTTGACATGAATTCAGCGAACTGCTGAAAATCGGACAACTGCTCGTCAAGACGATCCGTCAGCCATTGTTGCCGCTTCACCGAGATGTCTTGCTGACTGCTTGGCGTAATCATCCGTCCTATCGGCTCTACTTTCTTTGTTGGAATGAAAAAAAACAGAAGTGTCGCTAAGCCAATCGTTAAGAAATGTGACGTATCAAGCGGCAATGTAAAATCATATAGAAGAAAGAAAACAGATACCGCAAAACCACCTGTCGCAATACCCAATTTCCCGAGTCGTCGGAAAGCACCTGCAAAGAAGCCCGTCATGCCATACACAGCCATCATCCCGGTAAATGACAATTCTGCGACGCCCGCAATCGCGGCGATCATCATCGCAATCGTTGTGGAAAACGGCAATCCTCCGGCAAGCGCAGCTAATAAAATAGTTAGATGTAGAAGCAATCCCGAAATCGAAATCGGACCGACCATGAGATTCCCCATCCCCGTTGTCGCCATAATGCCGACAATACAAACAGCACCGAGACGTTCAGGGGACCAATGACCGAAAAAAATACGCTCACGATGAGGGAAGGCAACAAACAGAAAGAATGTCATAAACAGCGCCAACACCGCTTCGAAACCGATCGATAACTGCACATCGACAGGCGTACTCCCGCTATACATAATGAACTGCCAAAGAACTTGAACGACAATAATCGTCCCTGCAACTGTCAATGGAATGGACTTCCGCGAGAGTGGATGTTTACTCACCACATTAAACAACAGCAGCTGCAATAAATGAATGACTGCTTGTCCGAGCCCTAAAAAAGCCCCTCCCGCTATTCCGCCAATGAACACATAAATGAGATGCTTCCTAAAACGCATTTGCGCCAATGCCCAAATCGGCAAGAAAAAAGGAACCGCCGCATTAAACAAAACAGCTTGCGACAAGAAAAACGTGCTTAGTAAAAAAAACACCGCCATCAATACATACATCTTACGCTTCCCCACCGTATCGAACACATGACGAATCTGCTGGCCTACCGGTCTTTCAAGATTGCCTATCATCTTCATCTCCACATTCCCCCTATGTCTACTTGTTCACGAGTATACATAGGACAAGCGAAAGAATTTGTCTGTTCATGACAAGAGGACCAAAAAATATTTCGACTCAATCCGTAGTCTTTTTCTATTTTCCAACGAGAGGTTGACAGACACCATCGAGCCATGTATTATAAATATTGTCGTTCAAAGACCATTTGAACAACATGGCGGCGTAGCTCAGCTGGCTAGAGCGTTCGGTTCATACCCGAAAGGTCGTGGGTTCGACCCCCTCCGCCGCTATAATGAAATGCGTAGGCGGCCTGCTTAGATGCGACAGGCATAAGAAAACCCGGCGTGTGGCGCTTTTTGCCACTTAGCCGGGTTTTCTTATGACCCCGAGCATCTGGCCGCCGGAGCTAGACAATACGAAATGCGTAGAGCGTCGTTTAGCCTCGACAGGTGCTGGAAGCCTTGAGGTTAAAGGCGCTCTTTGCCTTTAACAACAAGGCTGAAGCATCCCGAGAGGCTGACGCTCGGAGCTAGACAAAACGAAAAGCGGAAACGACCGCTTAGGCCTGACAGGCATAAGAAAACCCAGCGTAGTGGCGCTTTTTGCCACTTAAGCTGGGTTTTCTTATGACCCGAAGGCCTGGTCGTTGGAGCTAGACAATACGAAATGCGTAGAGCGTCCTGTCATACGACAGGAAGCTTTTTTTGAACCCAAAAACGCATAAATCGTTGGAAACACGCATAAAACGAAAAACTCACGCATAAATTCTCCCAAAACCCCATAAACTCTCGGAAACACTCATAAACTCCCGCAGACGCGCATAAACTCTCCCAATCACGCATAAATCCAATTTACTTATTTCATTTCGATCTTCTTATCGAATCTGCTCGATTTTTTCCTTATGATGCGAATTATTGCAGGCAAAATCCGAGAAATTTTCCAGAATGTCAGATCATGTACTCCTCGTCCGAGATGTTTCGCGAATATACGCCACCAGAGTTCTCGTTTATTACAAATAAGTTCTCATTCCAGCTTCAAGAGTTCTCGTTTATTCCAAATAAGCTCTCGTTCTAGCTACTGAACTTCTCGTTCACTCCAAATTAGTTCTCATTCTAGCTTCCAAACTTCTCGTTTACTCCAATTAAGTTCTCATTTTACCCGCCGAAGTGCTCATTCATTCAAAGAATCTTCTCCTTCATTCCAAAAAAAATCTCATTCCAACATAAAAAAACGACCCGACATCTTAAATAGATGTCAGATCGCTCATAAGAGATTCGTTTCCACTAATTGAAACAGCCAGCAAGTTACCCTCTTCTTGCGCCACGGCCACCGCGTTTAGATTCTGTTGCTCTTTTCAAAGTTGAAAGGCGTTCTTCACTGTCTTTCATGAATTTCGCCATCTTTTGCTCAAAATTCTCTGGACGCTCATTATGGCTAGGACGGCCACCACCGTGACGTGGACGTTGAGGGCGTTGAGGACGTTCAGCTTCTGGTTTCGCTTTTCTAATCGATAACCCGATTTTTCCGTCAGTGCCGACATTCATCACTTTCACTTCAACCATATCGCCTACTTTTAGGTGGTCATTAATATCCTTAACATAATTGTCCGCTACTTCACTAATATGGACCAGACCAGTTGAACCGTTCGGCAGTTCGACGAACGCCCCGAAGTTTGTGATCCCTGTAACTTTCCCCTGTAACTTGCTGCCTACTTCAATTGACATAAAAAAAATGCTCCTCCTTAAGATTTAAACGGCTACTTTTCAGAAGCCTTTTTACCATATGGCGAGTCCTGCAAGTGCAAGATCCTTACTTTCATTATAGCCAACAAAAAAAGAGTGTCAATAAGACTACTCTTTTCCGTCATCTTTTTCATCTTTTTTCTTCTTGTTTTCAGGAACAGTAAAGATGATTTCATTTTTATCAGATAAGAAGTACTCTTTCCGTGCAAGCTTGGCAATATAGTCATCGTCATCTAATTTTACAAGCTGTTTTTTGAGTAGCTCTTGCTCTTCTAACACTTCTTCCAACTTAGCGAGCATTTCCACTTTTTGCCGTTCCTTTTCCTGCAGCACTTGCTGTTGTTGAATGTACATATTCGTCAAACCGCCAAGCGCTACGATAGCGATCACTGCATAAATGAAAAGCTTCTTCTTAAGTCGCTTTTTCTGTTTGTTTCTCCAAATTTCCTTTTTACGCAACGAGCGGACATATTCAGTTTCAATCGATGCAACGGTCGTGGATGATTTCCTTTTCCTTTGCTCCATGTCCTGCACTCCCTCTCATTACTTTACGAAATCCGATTAGTCTAGTAATTATACATCATTTCTCATCGGATTTAAAGAGAGATTCATAGACTTTGTTGTAAAGATAGATGAATGGAGTAAGAAGGAAACTAACAATCTTGACAATCACCTTATACAGATAATAGATAATTTTCGCCACGAGTCTAATGATGAACCAAATCGGTTTAATAATTAACATATTAAGGATTCTCCCGACAAATCTAAAAGGCCGGTGGAATACCGAGGCGTATAGGAGCAATCCACAAATTTGGGCAACCGGGTCATACATCCTCCACGCTCCATCCCGAACGATGAAAAGAACGTAGAACGATGCACATCCAATTACTATCCATCCGACTACTTCAATTGGGACCGCGTATTTCCGAATGATCGACTTCTTACCGGTCGCATCCACGCCCGTTCCGATCAAATCCATGAAAACCCCGGCCCCGATGCCTGTCCCAATCATTGCAAGAAGACTAAGAAACTGGACGGAGAGACTCATCCAAATAATTTATGGAGGAAACTACGTGAACCTGAATCTTCTTCGTCATATTGCATCGTGCCAATCGTTCCTTCTAACGTAAGAAGCCCTTTGTCTACATCCAAATGGACGATGCGCAGCTCCTCCCCACGAATTACTAGCACCCCTTGAGATGTCCGGACGATGAACTCCTCTTGGTCAAACCGGTCGATTGTTTTTACAGATGTAAGATCCATTCTTTTTCGATTTCTCATCGTGACGACATGATCCCCCGATGGAATTGCGTATGTTGGATTATCCGTCTGGATTTGCATACTATTCCTCCTTCGCTTGTACGTTCAATGCCATCTTATGCGGATGAATAAAAAAACATGACAGGAAAAATTCCTGTCATGTACTCAATCTTCATCATCAATAAACTCAGGTTCAACCTTGTCCAACTTCTCTTCCTTCACAATCGTAAACATTGAAGCCGCGTCTTCCTTCTTCGTCGATTCCTTTAACATCTCAACTTTTACGGTAACAATCTTTTGTCCAAATCGGATTGCAAGCTCGTCGCCCGGTTTCACGACCGACGATGCTTTGGACACCTTATCATTAATCGTAATCCGGCCTTGATCGGCTACTTGTTTTGCCAATGTCCGGCGTTTAATTAAACGTGACACTTTCAAAAATTTATCTAATCTCATTTCTTTTCTTCCCCCTTCGCCTGTTGCCAAAATTCTTCTAATTCATCAAGCGTATATGCAGAAAATTCCCCTCTGCCGTTCTTTACACTTTGCTCGACAAACGAAAAACGCCGTTTGAATTTCTCATTCGCATGCGCCATCGCTTCTTCGGGTGACAGCTTCAAGAACCTTGACAAGTTGACGAGCGTAAACAGGACGTCACCTAACTCATCTGTCTGGCTCTGCTTCGTTCCATTCGCCACTTCGTCCTTGAATTCCTGCCATTCTTCCTCGAATTTATCGAATGCCCCTGTAATATCCGGCCAATCGAATCCGACCTTCGCCGCTTCCTTTTGATAATTAAATGAAGTGAGCAATGACGAACTATGGCGTGCCTGTCCATCTAAAAGCGACTCAGCTTGTGGCTTCTCGGCTTTCTTGATTTCCTGCCAATTTTGCAATACTTCATCCGAATTTTCCACGTCCCGGTTACCGAACACGTGCGGATGACGCCGGATCATTTTATCGCCGATTGCTTGCAAGACGTCTTCCATTGCAAAATAGCCGTCGTCCTCGCCGATTTGCGCATGTAAAAACACTTGTAGGAGCACATCACCCAATTCCTCGATAATGCCTTCATCGTCCTCTTGATCAATCGCTTCGAGCAACTCATGCGCTTCCTCAATTAAATAACGTTTCAACGATTCATGCGTCTGCTCGCGGTCCCACGGGCAGCCGTCCGGAGCACGCAATGCAGCGATAACTTCTCGGAATGTAGACCAATCCTTCAAACGCCCCTCGCGCTCCATAACCGGTGGCACATACACCGTCGTTAAATTATTAATTTCCGTCTCACGGTCCAACTCAAATAACGGCACCGTCCGAAGCTTTTCCAATGAAGAGCCCGCTGCTGTCACAATCGTCACAGGATGATCGTACGCATACTTCTCCATGAGCGACAGCTTCACTTCGGAAGCGATAAACGCATCATACACTTGGCCGATTAGCACGTGCTGCGTCATCATCACGTCATCACGCTTCATATCGGTACCGTCGAGCAATTGAAATCCTTCAATCGGATCAATCCGAAGCGCTGCAAAAATCGGATCGAGGAAGCTGTTGCCACCCGCGATTTCAAGTTGCACAATTCCAGCACGTTCTTTTTCAATTAATAACTGCACCGTGCGCTCTGCGACAAGTGGATGGCCTGGCACGACATACGTTACTGCCCGCTCTTCCGCTAGCGCAATCAATTTCTCCGTAATTCCCTCATACACTTGCTCAAACGCATCGTTTTCAACATAAATATTATCAAAGCTCTCTATTGCCATACCTTCCGCCCTTAATTCCACAATCGCCGGATGCTGGTCCGTCCGCGCAACGACGAACTCAGCTTCCTTCAGCTTTCGATATGTTCCAAGGGACAGCTGGTCAAGATCCCCGGCGCCAAGGCCGATAATCGTAATTGTATTCATCCATTCACCTTCTATTTTTATTGAGAATTAATTGTACACGGGCCAACCTTTTTCCGAACGGCAGCAAATACCATTCCTTCTCCGCCATTATACGCGATTTCATGACAACGACTAGGAAAACGCCCGCCCCTAAAACAACAGCTGTCAGTGCTGTCAACGTCGCCCCAATTCGGGATGAGACGTTGTCGAATAAAATCCGATCCGCTGTAAACATCCACGGGAAAATAACCGCCGCCATCGCTAGCGTCGCAAGGAAGAGCCAGCCGTAAAAACGAATAGGAGCAAGTCTCATTGGCCATACAGATTTGAAATAAAACAGTAGCCCAACCGCTATCGCCGCAAAGCCAATATTTCCAGCAATCGCTGCTCCCGTTACATCCAACAGCGGAACGAATAGTTGATTCGCAACTATTTTCACGACGAGACCACCTAAAAGCAACAGCGTCGGGATTTTCACTTTGCCAGCTCCTTGCAATATTGCGGTCAACGGCAAAATGAGTGATAGCCAAAAGATTTGAAACGAAAATATGATCAATGCGACAGAACCATTCCGCGTCTCGAACAGCATTTCATTCACGTACGGCAGGACGAACGCAAGCCCGATGGCAGCTGCCCACCCGAATAAAAACGCCGTCCGGAACGTGAGCTGAATGAACGGCTCCGCGCCACGCCCTTCCTGTTTCGCTGCATGATGCGCAATTAGCGGGACGATCGCAAGCGCCAACGTGGAAGCAATTAAAATCCCCATCTGGACGAGCGGCTGCCCACGGTCATACACACCTTTTAGCTCCATGGCTGCGTCAGACATGAATCCTTCCGCAAGAAGAATATTGTATACAGTGAACGAGTCAGCGAGCTGGAATAACAGCAAGATGAGCGAGCTCGCACTGACGCTCAAACTGACGAACGTCAATTCCTTCACGACTCGCCACGTATCTATTTTCAAAAGTGGTCCTTTGAATGCATTCCGGTAATAAAGCGCTAGTATGACAACTCCCGCCGTCTCCCCAACGACCGCTCCCCACATCGCCACTTCACCGGCTGTGTAAAGCGAAGCCCCTGCCCGTACAGCGAGCCACGTACCAATGAGAATGACCGCGACGCGGAACACTTGCTCACCGACATTTGAAACGGCGACAGGCGTCATCTGCCCTTCCGATTGGAATGAACCTTTCAATACTGCTAGCATCGGCATGACGAGCACGATATAAGCACCTGCACGAAGAAGGGAAACAAGTTCAGGATCTCCCATTGCCTGTGCGAAAAACGGAGCAAACGTCATGAGAATGACGAAAAACGATACTGACAATCCGGCCAAGTAGAGAAAGGCGACTCGCTTTATCGCCTTCGCTTCTCCACTGCTTGTGCTACCCGCGAGCAACTTCGATACCGCCACCGCAAAGCCGTACGATGTCCATACGATGAAGATCCCGATGAACGGATACACTTGCTGGTAAATGAAAAAACCTTTATCCCCGACAAGGTTTTGAAACGGAATCCGGTATACCGCCGCCAGCAATTTGACGATGATCGCCGATATCGTCAAAATCGACGCACCTTTCATGAATGTTTTCATATTCCAATCTGCTGAAGACATAACTGCGCCTCTTTCGATGTTTAATAGGTATACTATAGTATACCATCAACGTAAAAACAGCCACACGCTCCGTTGTAAAACGAACGTGTGGCTGTTTCATTTCATTTTCCTTAATAAATACAATAAATACGGCGTGCCAATTAGCGCTACGACAAGTCCACTCGGGATGTCTTTCGGCGCAATCAAAATGCGACCGACAAAATCCGCCGTTACTAAGAGCAAACCGCCGAGCAAGCCCGAAACGATGAGCAGCGGCAAATGGCGGAAACCTACTAATCTACGGGCGATATGAGGTGCCACCAATCCGACGAAGCCAATCGTCCCGACAATCGCGACCCCCGCCGTACTAATTGCCACTCCGATGAGCAATGCCCAGACACGCGTCGATTTTACGGACAATCCAAGCCCAGCCGCCACGTCATCGCCGAATGTCAATGCATCTAAGCTGCGTGTCAAATAGATGGCCGGACCGATGAGCAGAACGAGAAATAATAACGATAGCTGCACATCTTCCCAGCCTTTTCCGTACGTACTGCCTGATAGCCAAACGAGTGCCGCGGCGACCGCCAATTTCGCCTTTACGACAAAAACTTGTGTCGCTGCAGAACCGAACGCCGATATCGCAATCCCCATCAACGCGACAAGCATCGGCTGGAAATTGTTTTTCCATGCCGTCATCATAATGATGCCAAGAGCAATGGCCGCTCCTACTACTGCACCAAGCGGCATATACTGAACAGGGATTGCCGGAATTGCGACCAATAACAACATCGCTCCGGCTCCTCCCATTGAAGTAACGCCTAACACACTTGCATCCGCTAACGGATTCCGTAAGACCCCTTGCAATAAAACACCGGCAAGTGCAAGCATCACTCCAATGATGAATGCCGTGAGCACACGTGGCACACGGAAATTCCAGACGACAGGTTTCATCCAATCGAGCGACCACGCCATTCCGTTATAGGAAAATGCCAATGCAAAGACAGCGACGATCAAAACAGTGACAATCGAAATGACGATCGGCAGTTTGACCGGCTTCAATGCACCACCCATTTGGCGATCGCCTTTCGTATGTGACTTCGCCGTCTTCCAAGCTAAATAGAGCAGCCAAGGTCCGCCAGCTAATGCTGTCATCGCACCGACAGGCACTTCCTGGCCCGGCTGAATCAACCGGCCGAGCACATCTGCCCCAATCATCATTACACTGCCCCATAAGAACGATTGGAGAAAGATTTGCAAATGGCCACGGACGCCTAACATCCTAACGATATGCGGGGCCATTAAACCGATGAACCCGATCGGACCGACGACACTGACCGTCGTCGCCGCAAGCAAAATCGCGGCCGCCCATGCCATCAATTTAACGAAATGGACATTTTGCCCAAGCGACGATGCAACATCTTCACCTAACGACAAAATATCCATCGGCTTCGCAATACCTAACGCGGCAATGAACAAAACGATAATCATCGGACCCGCAAACGTCACGCCGCTCCAATTCAACTGCACAAGCGTACCCGATCCCCATAAAAAGAGGCCGTTCGTCTGATTCTCGAACAACAGTTGCAACGATCCTGTCATGGAAGCAAACAGCAAGGAGATAATCATCCCAGTTAAAGCTACTCGCACAGGTTCCATCTGCTTCCCAGCCAGAACGACGACGAGGACGGACGAAAGCACCGCACCCGCAAGTGCAACTAAAAACGGAAAATTGCCGAGCAATGATGGAAAGAAGATCATCGAAACGACAACAAAGAAATACGCACCAGCATTAATGCCAAGCGTGCTTGCAGACGCCAGCGGGTTATTCGTCAACGTCTGTAAAATAGCACCCGCAACAGCGAGTGCACCACCCGCTAAAATACCGATCGCTAAACGCGGCAGCCGGAGAGAAAGCACGATATCTTGAATGCGTCCCTCCACCCAAACTTCCTTCAACAGTTGGGAAACTGTGTACTCAGCTTGGCCTTGCGTCAGGTGAATGAAGGATAAAACGACCAACAGGAAAAGACCGCTGAACATAACGAACAACGATCTTTTCCTCGAAGCCTTTCCCGCCATTATTTATTAACCATCGTATCGACGATTTTGTTCAGTAATGTTTCAGCTGACAGCGGACCTCCATACAACCAAGTATCTCCACCGAGGTTAAATAGTCGGTCTTCTTTTACGAAATCCAAGTTTTTCCAAACGGCATTGTCTTTCAACTGCTTTTCGTATACATTGTCTTCTTCTTGCACCGTATACAAATAGTTTGCATCCTCGTATTTCGTCAACCCTTCGACATTAAATGTACTCGATCCGAACACTTCGAACTGATCTGGTACGTGCACATTTTTCAAGCCGATTTTTTCAATGATTTGAGAAGCCATTGAATTTGGCGTGAATACACGAATTTCAGGAGCTTGCGGACCAGTGTAAGCAAGCGTCAAGATGACGTCCTTCGTTTTCAAATTAGCTTTTTCAATTTCAGCTTTCGCTTCCTCGTATTTATCATCTAAGTGCGCCAACACTTTTTCAGCTTCATCCGTCTTGTCTACAGCTATCGCAATTTCATTAAAAGTCGTTGTCATTTCTTTGTACAAGTCAATTGATTCATCTGACGGATACGGGTTGAAGATGACTGTTGGAGCGATTTTCTCCAAATCCTTCAGTATCGCATCGTGACGGAAGCTGACCCCGATAATCAAATCCGGTTCAATTGCAGCGATTGCTTCCAAATTCGGCTCTTGCCGCCCGCCTACATCAACGACGTCATCGCTCAATTCCGCATCGATATTCACCCAGTTATGATATTCCTGGATGTCCGCCATACCTGCAGGCTGCACGCCGAGTGCAAGCAGATCTTCTGCGTACGTCCATTCAAGCACGACGACTTTTTTCGCAGGCTTATCAAGTGTCACTTCACCGTTCGATCCGACGATTGTTACACTGTTTTCCGACGATTCGCTAGATGTGCCCTTCTCTTCTGTTTTTTTCGATGAACAGCCAGCTACTAAAATCATACTAAGAGCCAGCAATAAAAAAGCTTTCATATACTTATTCATGTAGTTCCCTCCACACTGATAATCATTATCAATTAGTAGTGTAATCTTTTATACTCTCATTTGTAAAGTACTTTTTAATATTGATTATCATTCTCAATTACTTGAGAATATGATATGCTTCTTAGTATTGAGTTCATTCCTTTAGGATAAATGAAACGGAGGCATTCTCTTATGCACCCTACTATAAATACGAAAAATCTTTCTATCGGCTATGAAAATCATCTTCTTTTCGAGAATTTGAATTTGGCAATTCCACGTGGCGAGATTACCGTCTTTGTCGGAAGCAACGGTTGTGGAAAATCGACATTACTCCGTTCGATCGCCCGTTTGTTGAAGCCTTCGGACGGCTCGGTCTTGCTAGAAGGAAAAGATATTCATTCCATGTCTTCCCGAAGTGTCGCGAAGAAGATGGGCATTCTTCCCCAAGGACCCGTCTCACCTGAAGGATTGACGGTTCACGATCTTGTCAAACAAGGCCGCTATCCGCACCAATCATGGCTTTCCCGCTGGACAGCGGAAGATACGAAAAAAGTTGAAGCCGCGATGGAAGCGACGAAGATCAGCGACTTGCGCGACCAGGCAATTGATACATTATCAGGCGGTCAACGTCAGCGTGCGTGGATTGCGATGACGCTTGCCCAAGACACGGACGTCATTCTGTTGGATGAGCCTACAACATATCTCGACATGACTCATCAAATCGAAATTTTAGATCTTTTATTCGAGTTGAATGAACAGAAAGGCCGCACAATCGTCATGGTGCTCCATGATCTTAATTTAGCTTCCCGTTATGCCCATAATATCGTCGCTATTAAAGATGGAGGCGTTTACGCGCAAGGCAGACCGGAGAATATCATTACTTGCGATCTCGTCCGCGCGGTGTTCGGCATGGAATGTCAAGTGACGACGGATCCCCTTTTCGGAACGCCACATTGCGTTCCATACGGCCGTGGACGCTGCGTCATGCAGGAAGGAAAAAGCAATGCAGGTGCTTAAGCTGAATGAAGAGCACATTGCATCGTTAGAACGATTTGGCGTGTTTCTGAACAGGCAGCCTAATGCATTCTCGAATGCTCAAGCTATCTTGTCGGAAACGGCAAGCGTAAAATTGTTTTCGGAAATTCAAACATTAACTGGAGCGCCGACAGATGCTGTAGCGGCTTCTATCTATATGAGAAGGCACGGTTTCTTCATAGCAGGAATGCTGCATATGCTCAGCAAATTCAACTTGCTCTTTACCGGGAAGTTGGAGGAAGTCTCGTTATTCATCGAAAACGGAACGATCCAGTTTTCCATCCCGCCCGATTCATTCGATGAAGTCCGAGACCGGCACGAAGCAATCAGTTCCGTTCTTGGAGTATATGGGCATCCAGTCATCGAATATTTGAGCAAGCGCGCGCATATTTCCAAGCTGATTCTTTGGGAGAATGTATGGGGGTATGTGCTTTGGATGTATTCCATGCTTCTCAACGAGGATTGCACTTATGCGCAAGGTGACCTTGATTACTTATTGGAAGATGAAACTTGGAAGCCACATATGAGGCGCTCACCATTCAAACAATATTTACAGAATGAAGAGGCACTTGCCGCCATGGCAAACTACAAACGGACGACTTGCTGCTTATTAAAGGAACTGCCCGACACGGAGAAATGTCCGTATTGTCCGTTAAATAGAACATAAAACAGCCTACACGACCGGTTTTTTTCTGGTACGTGAAGGCTGTTTTTTATTGTTTCATTTGCTACGCGGGCAACTCTGGAAGCTCGCTACTTCCTCCAATAAACATTTTCTCTTTTTTGTTTAATACCAAGAAGGCCAATAGGTTTGGAAAAGAAACAAAAACTCGATACAGTTAAAAGCCCCTAAGCATGATTTTTAATTGATTAGGGGCTCTCACTTCTGTTTTATGCTTTTGGAAAAGGGAAGCGATTCTGCCCTACCCATATTTAAAGTCTTTTTATCATGCTATATGTCTCCATTATGAAATCCTTATAAGGGGTTCGTGGCATGCTTGCTATATTTTCTACCGCTATTTCAATCGCATGGTTGGCTTCCTTTTTATTCCCTAAAGCCATATGGCAAAGAGCTGCATAAGCGTCCTTCTCGTAAAGAATTGATAAATCAAATGGATGGTGTGCGTAGTCTGGTATGCTCACTTTATCTAAACATTCCAGCGCCTCTTCGTATCTTCCAAAACCATAAAGCGCCTTGCCTTTCTCTTGCATAAAGGAATAAGAAGTGTGCGATTCGTCAATTCCATGGTTATCATGATGCACTTGGATAAGCTCCAACGCTTCCCCATAGTCCTTTTCATAAGTAGTTAAGTAATGGATTTTTATAAAGTTTGTAAAAGGAATTGCGTCCCGATCGTCGGCAAACTCTCCATAGTTCAATATTTTACGCTCATAATACTGAATAGAGCTTACATCTTTATTCATCATTGCATTCACAATTGCCAGCTGATACAAGTGGACGATGCGATAGAAGATCTGCTGTTCCTTAGAAAACTTTATCCCTTCATCCATGATTCGGACAGCCTCTTCGGAATTGCCGACTGCAAATTGAAGAAGTGACTCCCAATAATCAAAATCGAGACGGGTAATAGGTTCAATGAGCCCATTTCGTTCTTCGATTTTAGTACGTTCACCCAAAAGCAATGAAAGGGAAGCATCGTACTCACGCTTAGTGTACTTCACGATAGACTGGAAAATGCCGATAGCAGAAAGGCGACTCGTTAAATTTAGTTGCTCATAAAGGTTAGCCGCCTTATCTATCCACTCATTCCAGCCGTCCTTTTTAGCATAATAAAGGGAACGTCCATACAACTCCAACAATCTAGCAGCTTCATACCCCTGGTCCAACCTATCCTGATACGGACTGACAGCAGCAATAATTTGCTTATATTTATCCTCCGATTCACCAGTAAAGATATTTTCCACTGTCTTTAATACTTCCCGTAACTCCTGTGGATGTACATCCTCCAATAGATCGGACACTTTGACCCCAAGACGCTCCGCAATGTATGAAAGACTTTCCATCGACGGCTTCGATTTATTGTTCTCAATATAGCTCATCATTGCCTTTGTCATCTGTTCTCCCGCCAAAGCATCCAAAGTCATCTTCCTCTGTTTTCGTATCGCCCTGATCCGTTCACCTAAAGTACTCAACAAGAACACCCCTCTTTTCATCCAAGTTAAATTATACTTAACTTTTTCTTGTAACGAAAGTAAATGCGTGCTATTATTTTGTTAAATTAAATTTAACTTTCGAAAAGGAGGATATGGTTTGGATATCTTTTAATCACTAGATGGTATTAAGAAGAGCGTACGAATGGACTGAAATGATTACAAAGGGGAATCTGTATGGGGAGAAACTATTTTATTTATATTCTTAGCACAATTGTTGTATCGCTAGGTGGTATGGTTTATACATTTTCAATTTCGTATTTTATTTTACAGGAGACAGGATCTGCGCTGTACTTTTCCATCAATACTGCAATTATAAGTATTGGGGCCATTGTTGCTTTACCAATATCCGGAGTAATGGTAGATAGCATGAACAGGAAAAAGATTGTCCTGTCTTTTGAGGCGCTATCTGCGTTGACGTTATTTCTACTATCTTTGTATATTGCCATTTTCGGCTTTAATATTTATGCACTTTTCTTCATCACGGCAGTTCGGTCAGTTATTACTCCCGTTATATTCAATGCTTTCGAAGCGAGCATGACACAATTGTTCGATAAGGAAAACATTCAAAAGACACTTGGTAAGATTACGATGTATAAAACGACAATCATGCTTTTAGGCCCCATTATAGCGGGAATCATTTATGGCTTCTTAACATTACAATCGATGATTCTTGTTTTCTTTATTATGCAAATGATATCTCTGTTTTTGAATTTTTTCTTGAAATTTAGCGAACAGAAATTTGAAGTGATTAATGAGCGAGAAAGCTTTGAAAACTGGTTCAAAACTTTTTGGGACAAAATCAGCTTTGGCTATCGATTTATCTTAAAATCGGATGTGTTAAAACAGTTATTAATATTATCGGTCGTGATTAACGCTGTGGGCGCTGCAAGTTTTAGCGTTTTACCAGAAACCATCATGATTAAAGAATTGAATTTCACCCCACAACAGGTCGGAATCGTAAGCACCATCTTTGTTGTTGGATCACTAGTAGGAAGTCTACTATTATCGAAAAAGAAAATTACAAGTCCTCTTAACGTAGTGAAGTATGCCTTCATCGTCGTTGCTCTGTTCTTACTCTCATTTACATTGCCTGCTTATGTCGAGATGAATACGGTCACATCAATGGCTTATATCGCGTTGATTGGTTTATCGATGGCACTTGTTTTCCAATTCATATCAATTCCAATGTCAGCGTATATGCAAAAGACGATTCCTGACGAGTTTAAAGGCAGAGTATTTTCAATCAACGGCACATTAAGCATGATCCTGATGCCGATAGGAACAATCATCTATGGCGCCTTATACGAAAAAGGCATCTATTTCCCGGTCAACTTATTTTCCTCAATAATCATTGTAGCAGTCGTATTCTTTACCTTAAAACCATTCATAGTAGCGAAAAGTGCTATAGAGTATACTCAATAGTTTATTCTTCAACGTACCAACAACCAAAAAAACAGAGCAATAGCCGAATTGGCTACGTGCTCTTTTTTTCAGGTATGAATGAACTTTATTTTGAAAAGTTTTATCCCATTAACGCGCAAATAATCTACGATTTGCATTTATGGTTGTTTCCAGGGATTCGGAATATCTTTCATTTCTGGATTTCCCCATAGTTCTGGTCCAGGATAACTTATATATAAATAAAGATCTTTATTAGGAACTTGTGTTGTTGCTTTTATTATTTGACCCGTCTCCTCTGAGTAGATAAAACGATCGTTTTCATCTTCATGCGTTGAAGAAATAAATTTAAATCCATCATAATGAGTAAATAATTCGTCAAAGTAATCTTTATCTATTTTTATTAATACAATTGAACTTAATTTATCATTATAAAATTGGAAACTCGCTAGCCCATCATAATTTATGAGGAAATCAGAATCACTTCCATCAGCTTGCCCGATTATATAATTATTACCCAATCGTTCAATTACTTTTGATGGCGAGTCACTTAATGTTACTCCGTGAATATATAGGTAACCTTCTTTTTCAGAGAATGTGGGTTTAGCGAAATCTATATCCATGTTGGTTGAATAAAGGTGTTGATTTTTGATATTCTGTTGCGTCATATATAGATATTCTGCTTCTTTTCCCCACTGATCCGGTCCAACATGAAATAGGGATAAGTTTAGATTTCCATCCATAGACATCGTTGATGCATGCAGTATATGAGAAGTCTCCTTGGAGTAGAAAAAACGATTATCATTATCAAGATACCGATGAATTATAAATTTAAACCCACCGTAGTCATTAAATAATTTGTCAAAGTAATCTTCATCTACATTCATGAATACGATTGAATCTAATTGATCTTCTATAAAAAAGAATTTCGCCTGACCATCATAATTTATTATAACGTCTGCCTCACTATTATCCTCTTGCACAATTGTAAAATTCTCACCTAAGACTTCGATTACTTTTGATTGGGAGTCACCTAATGTTACGCCTTCAAGAAAAAATAACCCTTGTTCTTCGGAGAATATAGGTTTTGATAAATCTATGTCTATTTTCGCTGGAGACGGTTGGTCGGCTACAGATGGTTCATTTTCAGTCAATACTTCGTTTAAGACAAAAATCATTGCGCTCATTGTTACTACAGCGGCAATTACTGCATATCTCCAATTATGTTTTGGTCTTTTTGGTCTTTTTGATCTGTTTTGGATCTCATCTACAACGTTTCGCATAACCCTTTTTTTACTTTCCGTTAAATCTTTCACTTCAGTAGGAATGAATTTATCCATTTAACAGTACCTCCCATTCAATTCCTATCAGCTGATTTCTTAACAGTTCCCTACCGCGTCGTAATCGGGTTTTGACTGTGTTTTCAGGAATGGATAATAGACTTGCAATCGCAACGATCGTCATTTCGTGAAAATAAAAGTATATGAGAACCTCTCGTTGTTTTATAGGCAATTGAAGAATTGCTTCTCCGATTAGTGTTTCTTCATCCTTTCTAACCAATTCATCAGGATTCATTGTGGTTTTTGATAGGAATAATTTGTTTTGCAACTTTACTTTTCTATAGGTCCAGCTTTTCAAGTAATCTTTACTTTTATTAATCGTCATTTTCGTTAAAAAAGCCTTTACTTCGCCTCGTTCTTCGTAATTATGTTGGCTGTTGTAAAACTTTATGAATACTTCCTGCACAATGTCTTCTGCTGCTTGGAGATCTTTTACGTAATAATAGGCTAGCCGAATTAAATACTCCGTGTATTGAAACATTAATTCTTTTATTTCATTCGTACCTGTCACAGCTTCAACCCCTTTCCCTATATACTAAACGATTCTCAAGCTGCCAAGGTTTGTTTTTTCGGAATTATTACGAAGTTATTCGTTCGAGGCTATTGCCGACAAACAAAAAACAGCCTACCCGTACCGATTCTATTCGGTACGGGCAGGCTGTTTTTCATTGTTCCATCTGTTTCGCCAAAAAATGCGCGGCGGTTTCTGCTGCTTTTTGTTCGGCTTCCCCGATGAAATGGACTTTCGATAGCAAATAAACTGCGCCAATTGTGTCCCCGCCCGCTACGATTGGGGCGATGCAATAGGACTTCACTTGCTCGACTTGTCCAGGCACCCATTCCACTGCCTTTTCAAGCTTTTCCGTTACAATAGTGCGGCCCTTTAAAATATCCTCCACGTCCGGAGCCAATTGGCGGTTCAAATAATCTTTTTTCGATAATCCGGATACGGCGATCATTTCATCTCTGTCACTGATCAGGGCAGGTGTTCCGAGGGTTTCGTATAGTGTTTCTGCGTACTCTTTCGCAAATTGACCGAGCTCGGAAATAGGGGAATACTTCTTTAAAATGACCTCGCCATCCCTGTCGGTGAAAATTTCAAGCGGATCTCCTTCACGTATGCGAAGCGTTCGTCTAATTTCCTTCGGGATGACCACCCTCCCTAGATCATCAATTCTGCGCACGATTCCTGTTGCTTTCATGCATGATGCCTCACTTTCCAAAAATTAAAACCGTCTTCCGTTCGGATATAGTATGCATCATGTTTGGACATTTTATGCAATAGTTCCTTTAGCCGGAACTTGCTGATGTAGGCTCTTTCATTGCCGATTGTAAAATTCTCATCATCTCTTCGAGCACATCAAATTCGGTTTTCTTACCCGTATGGCGTTCATCCACCGTGATGATGAGCCGGCCGTCTTCCATCGTAAAGCCTACAGCCCTGCCGAACTCCATCGAGTCTGCAACAATTTTAGCGCCGTCCGTCGTAGCTGTCCCTTCTTCGGATAAGCGGATTTCGATAATGGAACGTTGTTTTTTGATGGATTCAACGCCTGCCATGCGTCCCCACGCTTTTATCCTTCCGACGCGCAGCAACAAATCTGCTTCAAACGGCAAATCACCGAACCGGTCCGTCATTTCATCGAAGAGTTCAGAGTAATCCTCTTCGCTTTCGATTGCTTTGACACGTTTATACATTTGGATTTTCTGGAATCCGTCTCGGATATACGTATCCGGCAAGTACGCATTGATTGGCAAGGAAATCTCAACATCCGGAATTTCTGATTTCACGATGCCTGTCTGTTTCTCTTCGATTGCTTCTTGCAACATTTGTGAGTAAAGATCGAAACCGACAGAATCGATGAAGCCGTGCTGTTGAGCACCGAGCAAGTTCCCTGCACCACGAATTGACAAGTCACGCATCGCGATTTTGAATCCAGATCCGAGCTCCGTAAATTCCTTAATTGCCTGCAGGCGACTTTCCGCAACTTCCGTCAATACTTTGTCGCGTTGATAGAGGAAATAGCCATATGCGACGCGGTTCGACCGTCCGACCCGTCCACGCAATTGGTATAGCTGGGATAAGCCCATCCGGTCCGCATCATGGACGATGAGTGTGTTAACGTTTGGAATATCGATTCCCGTCTCGATGATCGTCGTCGTGACGAGGACGTCGTATTCACCTTCTAGGAAGCTTAAAATCACAGATTCAAGCGTCGACTCGCTCATTTGTCCATGGGCGAAAGCGACCCGTGCTTCCGGAACGAGTTGTTTAATTTCATCAACTTTACGCGTCATATCTTCGACGCGGTTGTATAGATAGAATACTTGACCGCCGCGCCCTAGTTCCCGCTCAATCGCTTCCCTTACAAGACCTAAATTATGCTCCATGACATACGTCTGGACTGGGAAACGGTTCGCTGGAGGCGTTTCGATGACGGATAGGTCACGGACACCGAGCATCGACATATGCAATGTCCGTGGTATTGGCGTCGCCGTCAATGTGAGAACGTCCACATTCGTTTTAAGCTGTTTCAGCTTTTCTTTGTGGGACACGCCGAACCGCTGCTCTTCATCGACGATGAGCAGACCAAGATCTTTATAGACGACGTCCTTCGAAAGAAGACGATGGGTGCCGACGACGACATCTATCGTGCCAGCCTTTAACCCTTTCAATGTTTCCGTCTGCTGTTTTCGTGTACGGAAGCGGTTTAATAGGGAGACTTCCACCGGAAATCCAGAGAACCGCTCCTTCATCGTCTCGTAATGTTGCTGGGCAAGAATCGTCGTCGGAACGAGGAACGCAACTTGCTTCCCGTCAGCGACCGCCTTGAAGGCAGCACGAATTGCCACTTCCGTCTTCCCGTACCCGACATCACCGCAAAGAAGCCGATCCATCGGTCGCTCTCTCTCCATATCTTGTTTTACTTCAGCGATGGAACGGAGCTGGTCTTCCGTTTCGTCATATGGAAACGCATTTTCGAAGGAACGTTGTAAGTCATCGTCCGTTGAAAACGCATATCCTTTTTCCGATTCACGTTTAGCATAGAGCTTAATTAGATCGTCTGCGATATCTTTAACTGCAGCTGACACTTTGCTCTTCGTTTTTTTCCATTCAGCGCCGCCAAGTTTATGGAGTTTCGGCTCCTTTTCCCCAGATGCGACATATTTCTGGATAAGGTCGATTTGATCTGCCGGAACGAAAAGTTTGTCCTCCGCGCGATAGCGGATATCGAGATAGTCTTTATGAATGCCGTTCACTTCAAGTGTTACGACGCCATAATATTTACCGATTCCGTGGTGGACGTGGACGATATGGTCTCCGGGTTTAATTTCCGAATAGCTTTTGATGCGCTCCGCATTCGTCATTTTCTGCGGACGGGCTTTCCGTTTCGGCTTCCCTTTGAACAGCTCCGCGTCCGTAATAACCGCAAGACGTTGGAACGGCATTTCGAATCCTGCGGACAGATCCCCTTCAATAATTGAGATTGTTCCCGAATTTGTCGGCTTGCCGTTCAATGCCGCGTCCATCTCGTAATCTCTTAGAATCGATTGGACCTTCGCCATTCTCTCTTCCCCATCAGCAACGATGAAAATATTGTACTTCCCTTGCTGCCAACGTTCTATTTCATTTTTCAACAAGTTCATCTGCCCGTGGAATTCCTGCATCGGTTTGCAAGAGAACGAAACATTTTTCTTCAGGACGATGCCCGGCACAGCTCTAACGAACAAAGATAAGTACGACTTTGGCTGATCGAGCATTTTGTGCATCTCTTCGAATGAAAACGAGATTTTCGCGTCATGGACGATCTTTCCTTCTTCAAGAAGCGATAGAAACCATTCCTTTTCTTCACTTTCAAGAGCAGAAGACACTTCCACAATCCGGCCGATTTCGTCAAATAAAACAATGCCATCTTCCGGAAAATAATCGCCAAGATAGGATGGAACACGGTCTGAAAACGATACATATTTCAGCATTCCTTCCGGCACTACACGATCTCGCAAAAGGCCGATGTCCCGGGTCATGTTCGCCATAAGGGCTTCTTTTGTTTCTTCATTTTTCATCCGTTTCAAACTTGCGCTAAGAGCTTCTTCCAAATTCGAAGCAATTTGCGATAATTCAGCGGCGTTCCAAATGTATTCTGTTACGGGAAGAATCGTCACTGCTGTTAGTTTGTCGGTCGAGCGTTGGTCTTCCGCAGAAAATGCTCGAATGGAGTCGACATCGGTATCAAACAACTCAATCCGAATCGGGTTTTCCATATTCAATGGATAGACGTCTAAAATACCGCCCCGAAGAGCGAAATCGCCCGGCGCGGTTACCATTTCCTGTCTCCCATAGCCCACTTCCACAAGCTTTCGAATCCATTCATCTACATCGATGCTGTCGTCCAAGTTGACTGACAAGGAATTTTCAAGCCATTTCTCTTTTGGAGGAAGAAGTTTCTTCATTCCAGCAACTGGCGTAATGTAAATCCCCTTGCCGACACGTGCCATATGATCGAGTGTATCGATACGACTCGCGCGCAGTTCATAACTGGACACAGAAAAATCGGCAGCGATTAATTCCTCTGCCGGATACAAATGAACGAGTGAATCGCCTAGCATTTTCACAAGGTCTTCGTATGTACGTTGTGCTTGCAGCATGTTGGGAGTGATGATGAGGATTGGCTTCCCGTCGGACTGCTGGACAGTCTTGAAAAAGACGGCCTTTGCGCCACCCGAAAGACCCGCCAGTAATTGACGGTCCTGTCCTGTATTCAACTCCTCAACTACTTTAGTAATCTCTTTGTCTTGTAGAAATAAATCTATGAGCGCATCCAATGATTATTTTCCTCGCTTTGCTATAAAAAAATTGAAGTGAAAAAAGCTTTGCGCGCACGATACGCCAAAGCATAAAACATTATTGAAGCCATTTTCGTAATGCATAGTAATTTGGATTCATTCGTAACGACTGTTCACATTGTTCACAAATGCATCGAACTGTCATCGAACCGTTTTCATCATACTCGAGAAATTGCTCGTTATGTCCTTCTTCAGCCTTTTGCAGTTCTCGGATTATCTCTTCGGCAGATGCGAGCGGGATACTACCGACTTCGGAGTTGCAATGTCTACATGAATAACGAATGGTTTTTGGTTTCATCGGTTTCATCGACCCCTTTTTAACAAAGTATAGGCGGATGCGCCGATGATTATTCCTTAGGAACCATTATAGTTATTCATCACATCTAAAAACGGGCTCTTTAGCCAATCCATACAAGCGGAAGCGCTTTTATCTACCATCTCTTCAATTAGCGGCTGTTCTTCCTTACTAAATGGGGACAATACATAATCAGATACTTTCATGCCACCTGTTGGGCGACCAATTCCAATCCGGATTCTATTAAACGTATCGGAGCCAAGATGAGCAATTAGTGATTTCATGCCATTATGGCCACCAGCGCTCCCTTTTTGGCGCAGACGCAATTTGCCCGGAACGAGATCTAGGTCGTCGTAAAGTACGACGATGTCTTCGAGCTCCACGTCATAATAGTCCATCAGCGGCCCTACGCATTCGCCAGAAAGATTCATGTATGTTAAAGGTTTGACGAGCATCACTTTCCCCTCAGGACGGTGGATGATCGTATAAGCGCCGTTGAATTTCATTTGCATTGCGGGCGCGTCTAGTCGACGAGCCAATTCATCGATTGCATGGAATCCGACGTTATGCCGAGTCTTCTCATATTGCTTCCCCGGGTTTCCGAGGCCAATTATCATTTTCATAAGGCGTATCTTCCTTTTGAATGGATTATAAAAAGGGCGCACGCTTTTACACGTGCGCTCCAACAGTTGCTTATTATTCTTCCTCTTTTTCGCCGATAACTTCCGGTTCTGCAGTCGTTGCCTCCACATCGCCTTCAAGCTCTTCCAATTCCTCTTCGGAACGTGGAGCAGAGATAAGAACGAGTGGATACTCATCATCAGTTAGAATTTCAAACTTCGATTTCGCGCGTACGTCCGCAACTGCAATTGTATCACCAATTTGCATTTCGGAAATGTCGATTTCAAAGAACTCCGGAATATCTGAAGGCTTAACTTTAATCGTCACTTCACGGTTCGGTTGTTGTACAACTCCGCCCTCTTTCTCGCCGACAGATTCGCCGACAAGTTGTACGGTAACGTTAACTTCAAGCTCTTCAGTCATGTCAATTGAAAGGAAATCCGCGTGGCGAATATCACCTTTCAAAGCATCTTCCTGAAAATCGTTCAATACGACGTTTAATTTCTTGCCGTCAACTTCTAGCTTGATAACGCCATTGCGTCCAACTTCGCGCAATGTAGTCAGTAGCTCGCGTTCTTTTACGGCAATTGGTGTAGATTCTGTGTTATATCCATAAACGACGGATGGAACAAACCCTTCATTTCTAAGTGCTGTTAATGCTGATCTTGTTTTTACATCTCTTGATACCGACTGAATTGCTGTACTCATTTGCGTAGTCACCTTTCCTAAAAAAAGTTATTCTATCTCTTGAAATACCCAAAATCAGACGACATAAATTAGCTTGTCTGCTTATTCAAATAACGTGCTGACAGATTTCTTTTCGAACACACGGATAACAGCTTCTCCCAAAAGTTTAGCAATTGATAATTGTTTAATTTTCGGGGACTTTTTGCTTTCCGGTAGTTCAATTGAATTCGTAATGACCAATTCCTTAATTCTGGAATTGTCGATTCTTTCGATGGCAGGGCCGGAGAGCACGGGATGCGTACAGCAAGCGTACACTTCTTTCGCACCACTTTCGATAATCGCGTTCGCTGCGATTGTAATCGTACCGGCTGTATCGATGATGTCATCGATCAAAATAGCTGTTTTCCCTTCGACGTTCCCGACGATGCTCATTACTTCGGCAACATTTGGACGTGGACGGCGTTTGTCGATAATTGCAATTGGCGCTTTCATGCGATCCGCCATTTTTCGTGCCCGTGTAACTCCACCATGATCTGGCGATACGATGACAAGTTCGCTTCCTTCCAAGCCTTTTCCTTTGAAGTATTCTGTCAAAATCGGCTCTGCTACGAGGTGATCGATTGGAATGTCAAAGAAGCCTTGAATTTGTGGTGCATGAAGATCGATAGCGATGACGCGAGTTGCACCGGCTTTTTCAAGCAAGTTGGCTACAAGCTTCGCCGTGATCGGCTCACGAGAACGCGCTTTACGGTCCTGACGTGCATAGCCGTAATAAGGCATAACGACATTGATCGTACGGGCGGATGCGCGCATTAATGCGTCAATCATAATGAGGAGCTCCATTAGGTTATCATTGACTGGATTAGAAGTGGACTGGATGACAAAGACATCACAGCCTCGGATACTTTCTTCGATATTAATTTGAATTTCTCCGTCACTGAATCGTTTGACGGAGCACTTGCCGAGTGGACGTCCAATTTCGTCCGCCACTTCTTGTGCAAGTGTTTCGTTGGAAGTTAACGAGAATATCTTCAGTTTATCATTAGGATAATGATTAGCCATCATGGTCCCCCTGGTTAGTTAAGATTTAATTTTGTTACGTATCCTTCTTTATTCTCCTGGCGCGCGCGCCCAATTGCAAGTGATTTTTCAGGTACATTTTTTGTAATTGTCGATCCGGCTGCTACATAAGCGCCTTTTCCAATTTTTACAGGTGCAACTAGATTGGAGTTACACCCGACAAACACATCGTCTTCGATTGTTGTCGTATGCTTGTTTTTACCGTCGTAATTCACCGTAATCGTGCCGCAGCCAATATTGACATGTGTGCCGACTTCCGCATCACCGATATAGCTGAGGTGGGAAACCTTGCTTCCTTCTCCTAGTCTTGACTTCTTCACTTCGACAAAATTGCCGATTCTTACGTTGTCGCTGAGTTTGGATTCCGGACGGATATGTGCGAACGGGCCTACTGTCGTACCGGAACCGATAATGCTGTCCCGAACAACTGACGAATGAATGGTTGTATAATTACCAATTTCACTGTTGGCGATATGACTGTTTGGTCCTATGATACATTTTTTCCCGATGATCGTCTGTCCTTCGATCATCGTGCCTGGTTGAAGAACTGCATCTCTGCCGATTTTGGCATCCGCGCTAATGTACGTGTTGCCCGGATCGATGATTGTCACACCGTTGCGCATATGGGATTCTGCAATCCGTTGACGCATTACCTTTTCCGCTTCCGATAGAACAACTCTATCGTTAATACCGATTGTTTCGCTGAAATCTTCGGTTACGTAAGCGGAAATCAATGCCTGTTCGGCCTTCAAGATGCCTAAACAATCTGGCAGGTAGTACTCGCCTTGCGCGTTATCGTTCTTCACTTTTTTCAAAGCCTCGAACAATGCGCGATTATCAAAGCAGTACGTTCCTGTATTGATTTCAGTCACTTTTCGCTCTTCCGGTGTAGCGTCCTTATGCTCAACGTTACGAAGGACGTTTCCTTGTCCATCCCGGATAATACGACCATAACCTGTTGGGTCGTCAGCGTGTGCAGTGAGGATTGTCGCTTTCGCCTTCGTGTCGATATGATGCGCAATTAATGCTTGCATCGTTTCCGACTTGATAAGCGGTGTGTCTCCACAGACGACGAGCGTAATTCCTTCAAGCTCACCTAGCAGGTCCTCAGCTTGCTGAACTGCATGTGCTGTGCCTAGTTGCTCTGCCTGAAGTGCATATTCACATTTCTCACCGAGAGTTTCCTCCACTTTTTCCGCGCCGTGACCGACAATCGTTACGATTTTTTTCGCGCCGATTTCGAGTATATGGTCAACAACGTGTGCGACCATCGGTTTTCCACAGACAGGATGCAATACTTTATATAAATCGGACTTCATCCGCGTCCCTTGCCCTGCAGCAAGGACGATGGCATATGTATTCGTCATTTGCTGGCCTCCATCCATAATTTCATTATTGACTATAGCCGAAAATAGTATAAATTTCAACTATACCCCCTTGACAATATGATGTAATTCTTTTAATATTATTCTTTTCATTTTTTGTTGAACCAAAAAAGCACAAAACCAGAGAATATCTCTTGGCTCCGTGCTTCTTTTATACTCCATAATTCATGCTCCAGCTTCTTCCAACACACCTTTTTCCTCGGCCATATGATACGCAGATAGGACAGCCTCTTGGACTTTCATCCTTGCCGACGTATTGATGGGATGTGCGACGTCTCGGAATTCTCCTTCGGGTGTTCGCTTGCTTGGCATCGCGACGAATAACCCGTCATTCCCCTCAATGACACGGATATCATGTACAACAAACTCACCGTCCAAGGTAATCGATGCAATCGCCCTCATTCGGCCGTCCGTCTCAACCTTCCTCAATCTAACATCAGTCACTTCCATTATTTCCCCACTCCCTTTAATGTATCTTTTAATACTCGGCTCATGGGTTATATTCTACAAAAGTAAGCATTTCCCTTTTATTTTTTAAAACTTTTTCCAAAAAAGCTTTTTTTCCGTCAACTTAAGTAAAAAAAATGGCGGCCGGCTCATTTCGACCGGCCACCACTTATGAATTATTCGCCGGCAAGGGCGATGACTTCGATTTCAACTGCTGCATCTTTCGGCAATCTCGCCACTTCCACAGTTGAGCGTGCAGGCGTGTGTGAGCCGAAATGTTTTGCGTATACGTCGTTTAATGCTGCGAATTGATTCATATCCTTAATGAACACTGTCGCCTTGATAACTTGATCAAGGGAAGAGCCTGCCTCTTCTAATACGGCTTTCAAGTTAGCGAAGACCTGGTTCGTCTGCTCTTCAATTGTCCCTTCGACGAGCTGTCCATCCGATGTCATCGGAAGTTGCCCGGATGTGTAGACCAATCCGTTCACTTTCACTGCTTGTGCATATGGCCCGATCGCTTTTGGTGCATTTTCTGTCGCTACGTAATTCATTTCGTTTTTCCACCCTTCATAAAATAGTTTCCTTGTTCAAGTTCGATTGTTCGATCCTTCTCGTTTACTGCACGGAGCTTAACTAAAGAAAGATAATCGTCGACGAGCACTTCCTCAGCATGTTCCGCTTCTACGAGGACGGCAATTCCCGCAAGCTCGCAGTCGAATTCCTCGAGTAAATTTTTCATGCCAGCCATCGTTCCGCCCGCTTTCATGAAATCGTCTGTAATCAATACTTTGTTACCACTTTTCATGCTCCTTTTCGACAATACCATCGTCTGGATACGCCGTGTGGAGCCGGACACGTAATTGATACTGACCGTTGACCCTTCCGTCACTTTACTGTCCCTACGAACGATAACGACCGGGACATTTAAGTGGCGAGCAATCGCATGAGCAATCGAAATGCCTTTCGTGGCGACCGTCATTATTAAGTCTATTTCCGTATCCGCAAATGCAGATGCAAATACTTTTCCGATCCGGTCCATTATTTTAGGATCCCCTAAAAAATCCGTCATGTATAAATAACCACCTGGTAACAGGCGGTCTGACCTGCCAAGACTTTCTTTAATAAGGGCCATCACTTCACGGACTTCCGTTTCGGAAACATGCGGAATGTATTTTACTCCACCCGCAGCACCCGATACCGTCATCAATTTTCCCGTCCCGTTCTCTTCAAACGTCTCCTTGACGATTGCCAGGTCTTCGCTGATGGATGACTTTGCCGCATGATAGCGCTCGGAAAAGAAAGTGAGCGGTATAAGTGTATGAGGATTTTCCAATAGATGACGCGTCATATCGACGAGTCTTCCGCTCCTTTTCCACTTCATCATAAACAACCCCTAAACCCGAATATTTTATTCGTACATTATCATAATTATACGTCTTTAATCAAGCAGAAAACGTTCTCCTGTCATTCTGACTGCATGCACTTCCTTACAGAAGCCTTTTAGTCCATTGTAAATCCTTGAGACTCTCGCTTCTTGTTTAACGAATCCAAAAACAGTCGGGCCGCTTCCGCTCATCAGGACAGCATCTGCTCCGAACTGCTCCATTTTCTCCTTCAAGATGACGACTTGTGGATAGAGTTTCATCGTCACCGGCTCCAGTACATTGCCCAAGGATGCGCACATTTTGTCATAATCTCCTGAGTGCAATGCTTCTAGCATACTTGCTGTATCAGGATGCTTGACGGAATTGACGTCAAGGTTTCGGTAAATATCTGCTGTAGAAACAGAAATCGAAGGCTTTGCGAGGATGACCCAACAGTTCGGCGGTGCTGGTAACTGCTGGATTTTCTCTCCGCGCCCTGTCGCAAGCGCCGTCCCTCCATGGACACAAAACGACACGTCTGATCCAATCTTCGAGCCGATATTCGCCAATTCTTCCGCGCTCAGTTGCAACTTCCAAAGCCGATTCAATCCTCGTAAAGTCGCCGCCGCATCCGAACTGCCGCCCGCTAGACCTGCAGCAACAGGTATTTTTTTGTCGAGCGTTATTTCGACACCATCGCGGATACCATACTTCCGTCGAAGCAGATCCGCAGCTTGATAGGCAAGATTTTTCTTGTCATTCGGAACGAATCGCTCGGATACTTTTATGTTAATGCGTCCGTCATTTGATGGGCGAAGCCAGACACGGTCAGCCAAATCGACTGTCGTCATGATCATTTCCACTTCATGAAAACCGTCGGGGCGTTTATGTAGGACATCGAGTGTCAGGTTGATTTTTGCAGGTGCTTTCTCATATAACATCCAGCCCCCTCCATTCCAAGCTTGTCATTGTTCCCATTTTACCATAGGGCGAATGGATTGCACCCCCAAAAAACGCAGAACAACTGCATAGAGGAGAGAACCGTAAACGAAAATGCGAAACCGTGTCAATTTAGAAAGAAAAGAGCTGCACGGCGTCTGTAACGACATCCATGCAGCTCTTCCTTTGTCAGTCGTTCATGAGATGGGTGGATCTTAGCTGTCGTTTCGTTTTTCCGCCATTCCACGTTCAGCCATCTGAATGGCATGCTTCACCATATTTCCGGCGTCACGCGATTTGATACCTCCCCAACCTTCCCGCTGAACAACATCGTAAAAGCCAAGCTCTTTAGCAATCTCTTCCTTCAAGTGCTCAGACATTATACTTCGTCTTCTCGCCATTAGGTTTTTCCTCCTTATCGACTGACACGTATAGTATGGGCATAGGCAATAAAAAAACACCTATGCACTTCCGAATAGAAGTACATAGGCATTTTAATAAAAAACAATACATGATTGCTATAAAAACTTATTTGACGATGAACGCAGTCGCATCCCCGTCATCCAGAACTGTTATTTCGACTGCTTCAGTCAAAATATCCGCGTAGCTGTAAGACACTCTTTCAAAAGCATTTTCATCCTGGTCCAGTTCAACAACAAAAACTGCCCGATATGTCTCACGAAGAATTCCGGCACGTTCAATCGTTTTCTTACGGCCGCCGTTTGCTCTTAAATGCAAACGTTTCCCCAAGTGAGCATCCAATGACTTCTTAATGTCCGCTAATGTTTTTGGCACGTCGCTTACACCTCACTGGATATAAGTATAACACTTTTAAAAAGTTCTGTCAATTGAAACGAAGATTTTATCAGTAAAGCCTTATATTTGTCAATTCCTTTTTTACTTTTTTCGATTAAAAAAGCTAAGAATCGTCCCAGTTATTAAGACATCTTGAACTGTGGATACAGAGCATTCGACAATTCCCCGAACTCCTTGATGGATAATGTCTCACCTCTCCGGCCCGGATCCATGCCGATCTGCTCGAATGCCTGAAGAATTTGTTCCTTTTTTAACTTTCCATCCGGCAAAGAGGATTGCAGATTGTTTAGCAACGTCTTTCTTCTTTGAACGAATGAACCTCTTGCAACCTCAAATAGGAAGTCTTCGTCTATCACATCGACAGGAGGTCCTACTTTTTTTGTTAACGTCAACACTGCCGATTCAACATTTGGTTGTGGGATAAATACTGTCTTCGGAACAATCATCGAAACTTCGGCATCCATATAGTATTGGACTGCAATTGATAGTGATCCGTATGCTTTCGTACTCGGAGACGCTGTGATGCGATCCGCCACTTCCTTTTGCATCATAATTACCATGCCACGAATCGGAACTTTACCGAGCAGGAATTTCATAATAATCGGCGTCGTTACATAGTAAGGAAGGTTCGCTACGACGACAATATCGTCATATCCGGCAAACTGCTCCTCGATGACTTTGTTTAAATCCGCTTCAAGGACGTCCTGATTAATGATCGTAATATTGTCATATGGCGATAATGTATCTTCTAACACAGGTAGCAGACGCTGATCAATTTCAAATGCGACGACCTTCCTCGCAGACCGCGCCAGATGCTCCGTCAATGCACCAATACCCGGGCCAATTTCAATGACGCCCGTCTTCTCGGTTAACCCAGCATGCGAAACAATATTACGTAAAATATTCGGGTCGATTAAAAAGTTTTGACCTAAGCTTTTTTTGAATGAAAACCCGTGCTTCTCTAAGATTTCCTTTGTTCTTATAGGTGTTGCAATATCCTTATTCATGGCCATCCTCCTCTTGCAGGACTTTCAATGCCTCCATTAATTGATGTTGCCCAATCCGGAACATTTCAAGTCTCTTTTTCAATCCTTTGCCGTTCACTTGTCCAATTTGCAATAATTCACTTAGCCTGTCGCGCCGTCTTTTCGCATCAGGATGCCCAATGAGCCTTTCATCTAGCAGGACCCGTAATGGAATTTCCTCGATAGGTTGGATATCAACGGAATAGACTGCTTCCAATGCTTTTTTAATATCTTCATCTTTTGCGTGTTCAATGCCAAGCCCTTGTCCATTTTTCGCGATTGTTTTCGATTTATGCAAAAATGCGTGTTTGACGCCCGGAATCCGTTCTTCGATAATGGAGCGGATTCTTCTACCCGGAAAGTCTGGATCTGTAAATATGATAACTCCACGTGTTTCTTGGGCGAGTCGAATCCGTTCCAATGTCTTTTCGTCGATTGCGGACCCGTTCGTCTCAATTGTGTCTGCCCCTGTCGCTCTTTTAACTGCAACTGTATCCGATTTTCCTTCTACGACGATTATTTCTTTTATGTTCACTGTGACCCTCTTTTCGTTAGGCTACGTTTGTATAATTTTACGTGTTGAAGCGTCCGTTGTACAGCTGTTCCCTTATGGAGGGGTTACTACTGGGATTTCGCTTCGGGCGGACGCTTTCCGCGGGCGAGCGGTGAGCCTCCTCGGTCGCTACGCTCCCTGCGGGGTCTCCCCTGCCTCGCTTTCCCGCAGGAGTCGCCGCCCTCCGCTTCCAATGTCACTCAATCTGTTGTCAATTAAATAAAAGAAATAAATTCACAAAAAAACCGTGGGACTGGTTAGGCCCCACGGATTGGTGTGGAAATACATGACTGCTATTGGAATTAGTCGATCACTTTTATTTTCACTGTGCGACGGCCAAATTTGTACGCTGCCGCCTTCGTCGGAATAAATAGATCAATTTTGTTCCCTTTAATCGCACCACCGGTATCTCCCGCAACGGCGTATCCATATCCTTCAACCCATACTTTAGAGCCGAGCGGAATGACGCTAGGATCTACGGCAATGACTTTTAAATTTGGGTTAGCCCTCAAGTCGATACCTGTTGCTGTTTTCCCTGTACACCCGCTACAGTACGCTGTATAGGCAGTGGCTGTAACATAAAACTCTTTCCCACCGGACGGTGCTGCTGAGCTGCCGCGTGATACGACTACATTAGATTTTTTAGTAGCGGCGCTTGCTACTGCAACTTTGGAACCGACCGCAACAATTTTCTTTTGCGGTTCCTCAATGACCTTTTCACTCAATAACTTACGAGATACTTCCTTGCCATTTTCTTTGACAATTTCAAACTTGCGCTCGACAGACCCCTTCTTGCCTTCCTGAATGACCTTTTCTCGTCCTTTCAGCAATTTGGCATCACTTTTCATTACGACTGCAAAGTTTGTTGGTTCTTCCACTACATCGGTGACCTTTTCCACCCGCACGACTTCAACTATAGAACCGGGCTTGACGAATCCGTCTGCCTTACGGTTTAGCTTGTCATGTTCATTCAGTTGAATGTTCTCTCTCTTTAAAAAGTCAGCGACCGTAGTCGAAGTTGACCACATTTGTTTCTCATTTCCACCATCGATAAGTGTCAATTGGAACGCTTTTTGAATATTGATACGTAGATCTTCCCCGAGGTTTTCATTCAAATTTGGTGTGACCTCATCATGCTCTGAAAGGTCGATATTGGCCGCAGCTAAAATATCGCCAACGTTCTGATCCGTCGTCCAAATCTTTTCTGTTTCCTTACCTGTTTGAATTTCTACTTGCTTTGCCTGTTCCCACCTGATCGTCAAGCCTTCCTCGATCGGGGTATTCACTGAGGGTATTACTAAATCGTGTTCGGCGACTTCAATATCCCTACTTGAAAGAAGTTGCCCAACTGTATGTGTAGATGTTTTTATTTCAATTTGCTCATCGTTCACATGAAGTGTGACCGATTTCTTAGATCCTTCGTAAAGAACAAGTGAAATGATTGAAACAAATAGCGCAAATGCAACAGCAAAAATTGCTATTTGTTTACTCCTCAATGACATCGAGAACAGATTTTTCATGGTACTCTTTATCATGAAAAAACTCCTCCTTTATCACTCGGCAAATTATACGGCTTCCTTTTCAACGTGTCAACCCATTATGTTTTCAACTTTTTCCACTTAAGACGGATAGATTCAGGTAGGAAGCCGTACAATCCACCTATAAATTAGTTCGAAATACGGAAGATCTTTAAAGCATTTTCGGTCGTTCTTTTTGCTACCTCTTCAACTGGAATGTCTTTCAACCGAGCAATTTCTTCTGCCACGAGCGTGACAAGTGCCGGTTCATTTCGTTTACCACGATGAGGATGGGGTGCAAGATAAGGCGCATCTGTTTCAATTAATAAATGATCCAACGATATATCTGTTGCAACTTGCTTCGGCATTTTTGCATTTTTGAACGTAACTGGGCCACCAAGGGAGATGAGGAAGTTCATATTAATGCACTCTTTTGCAGTTTCTACACTGCCGCCATAACAGTGCATAATGCCACCCGTTAGTTGGGCATCCTCTTCCTTTAAAATCCTGACGACATCCCCCGTCGCGTCACGATTATGAATAATGACAGGCAGATTAACTTTTTGCGCAAGCCGGATTTGCTTTCGGAACAATTCTTGCTGAACTTCCTTTGGTGATTTGTCCCAATAATAATCGAGGCCGGTTTCTCCGATGCCGACGACTTTCGGATGCGCCGCCAACGATTCAATCCATTCTAGATCTTCGTCAGTACAATCAATGGCGTCTACAGGATGCCAGCCTACGACAGCATAAATGAATGGGTATTGCTCAACTAACTCCATCGCTTTCTCAATCGTCACACGGTCGAAACCGACGACGACCATTTTGTTGACCCCCGCGTCAATTGCACGTTGAATGACTTCTTTAACGTCTTCTTCATATTGGTGCGCATTCAAATGAACATGCGTATCGATATACATTTTTCGTCTCTCCTCATTCTAATTCAATGAAATACAACTTTTGTTACAGTATGGCGACAATTCGGTTAAAAGATAAAGACGGCGCCTCTAGTAGGAAACGCCGTCTTGTATTATTTACTTCACTTGTGCACCGTTTGCCAATGTCGGATCAACAGTTGCCAATTTCAGCACACCGTTCGAACTTCCAGCTAAAATCATCCCTTGGGATAATTCGCCACGTAATTTCACCGGCTTCAAATTGGCGACGACAATCACTTTCTCGCCAATCAAAGCGTCCGGTTCGTAATGCTCTGCGATGCCCGAAACGACTTGACGCTGCTCATAGCCTAAATCGAGTTGAAGCTTTAGCAGCTTGTCCGCTTTTGGTATTTTCTCACACGCAGTTACAGTCGCGACACGTAAATCGACTTTCATGAAGTCATCGATCGTAATTTCTTCTGCTTCTTCAATTTCAACAGGCTCTTCTTCCTTCTTTTCCTGTGGAGCAGTAACAGCCATCTGATCGCGGATGTAGACAATTTCCACTTCCGGATCAAGACGAGGGAAAATCGGCACTCCTTTTTCCACAACTTTTGTTCCTTCAGGAATCGCCTCAAAGTCGCCTAATGTTTCCCATGCTAGCATTGTTTCATTCAAACCGAGTTGATCGATAATCTGAATCGGCGCCTTCGTCATGAACGGCTGCAAAAGAACCGCAATTTGCCGTAGCGATGCAGCAAGATGTGCCATGACAGATGCCAATTTCCCTCTGTCTGCTTCGTCTTTTGCAAGAACCCATGGAGACGTTTCATCGATGTATTTATTCGTACGTGAAATGATTGTCCATAGTTCCGAAAGGACGACGCTAAATTGCATTTTCTCCATTGAAGCTTCGTATTTTTCGATTGCGTTCTCTGTGAAGTCGCGCAGTACACTGTCAAATTCAGTCGGCTCTAACCCTTCATTCGGAATGACACCGTCGAAATATTTATTAATCATAGAAACTGTACGATTTAACAAGTTGCCAAGGTCGTTGGCTAAGTCGTAATTCGTCCGCTCAACGAATGATTCAGGTGAGAATGTACCATCTTGTCCGAACGGCAATTCGCGAAGAAGGAAATAACGTGTCGCGTCTAAGCCGTAACGCTCAACAAGCATTTCAGGGTAAACGACATTCCCTTTTGATTTCGACATTTTGCCGTCTTTCATCATAATAAAGCCGTGGGCAAATACTTTTTTCGGTAACGGCAAATCGAGCGCCATTAGGAAAATCGGCCAATAGATTGTATGGAAACGGACGATATCCTTCCCGACGACGTGCACGTCTGCCGGCCAATACTTGTTGAATAGCGATTCATCATCGGAACCGTAGCCAAGTGCAGTAATATAATTCGTCAATGCATCGACCCAAACGTAAATGACGTGCTTTGGATCTCCAGGCACTTTAATACCCCAGTCAAACGACATACGGGAGACAGACAAGTCTTCAAGTCCCGGTTTAATAAAGTTATTAATCATTTCATTTTTCCGGGATTCCGGTTCAATGAAATGCGGGTTGTCTTCGTAGTATTTCAACAGCCTGCCCGCGTACTTCTGCATATTAAAGAAATACGATTCCTCAGAAACTCTCTCCACCGAGCGATGACAGTCCGGACAGTTTCCATCTTCAAGCTGCGCCTCTGTGAAGTACGATTCGCAAGGGATACATTTCCAACCTTCGTATTCACCTTTATAAATATCGCCGTTATCAAGGAACTTTTTAAATATTTTCTCGACGAGTACTTTATGTCGTTGTTCTGTCGTTCTAATGAGATCATCATAGGAGATGTCCATCAGCTTCCATAGATCGACGGCGACATCTGCGATTTGGTCCACGTATTGTTGCGGCGGAAGACCTTCCTCCTCAGCCTTCTCCTGGATCTTCTGTCCGTGCTCGTCCATTCCTGTCAGGAAGCGCACGTCGAATCCACGCAGTCTTTTATAGCGAGCCATCGCATCCGATGCAACGGTCGTGTAAGCAGTTCCAATATGAAATTTCCCACTCGGATAATAAATAGGAGTTGTAATATAAAATGTTTTTTTCTGTTCTGCCACCAAAATACCTCCTGTGTTTCAATCTATACTAACCATATTATCTAAAATTCAACAAAAGTGCTATGTAGACACGTATAAATTCGTCAATCTGTGCATAATCGCTTTCAAACGCTCGTTAATCTCTCCAAAATATGCACATATCAAGAAAGCTCACATACTAGCAAACTTCTTTTTTAACATATTTCACATTTATTTCTCAATTCAAAACTATAATAGTCCCTTAATACCTTGCTAGTATGGGGAATTCCAAACATCGAAAGTCCCGAAAAGTTCAATAAATCTATTATTCTACACATAATATTACTATGTTTTATTGACGTTAATTGGAAGGCTTGGTATGATATTTGATAGACAAGAGAAACATGTCGAATTTCGACGAAAATTTAAATCGTTTAGGGGGAATTCTTGTCATGAAATCCACAGGAATCGTTAGAAAAGTCGATGAGCTTGGCCGCGTAGTTATTCCAATCGAGCTTCGCCGCACACTCGGAATTGAGCAGAAAGACGCTTTGGAAATCTACGTTGATGACGATAAAATCATCTTGAAGAAATACATGCCGAATATGACATGTTCAATCACAGGGGAAGTGTCCGACAACAATCTGCAGCTTATTGATGGAAAGCTAATCTTAAGCCCAGATGGTGCTAAACAGCTTATCAAAGAAATTGAAGAAAAGATAAAATAATGCTATTACAACAATAACATTTCAAATCCAGAACGAATTATCGTTCTGGATTTTTTTTAATATCGTTCCCGTCTACGTGGTACTTCTGATACACGTCTCTTTTAGACATTTCTCTTTCCAATGCGACTGACTTAATAGCTTCCTTCGATGAAACGCCTTCCTTTTCCATCACCATTTCCACATGCATTTGAATACTTATATCTTTCCACCAAGCTTCGGACGATTCTTCTAGATCATCATTTCCTTCAACGACGATACAAAATTCCCCTCTTATTTCATTGGACTCTACCCAGGATACAGCTTCTTCAAGCGTCCCCCGAAGAAACTCCTCATACCGTTTCGTCAATTCCCGTGCCAAAACGACTTGACGTGAACCGCCAAATGATTCAGAAAGAGCTTTAACCGTTTCCTTTAAGCGATGTGGAGCTTCATATAGAAGCAATGTCTCTTCCTTTTGTTGCAACTTTCGCAGTTGCTCGGTACGCTCCTTTTTCTGGCGCGACAGAAATCCGAAAAAGGAAAAAGGCTGCGTCTGAAGCCCTGAAGCGACCAATGCACTGATGGCGGCATTTGCTCCAGGGATTGGAACGACATCAAATCCTTCTTGAATCGCTTTCGTAGCAATGTCATTTCCAGGATCAGATATACACGGCATCCCTGCATCGCTTACAAGGGCAACCGTCTTCCCTTCCGCCAATAGCGACAGAATCTTCTCTCCACCCTTCTCGAGATTATGCTCGTGATAACTCATGAGAGGTGTTTTTATGTCGAAATGGTTGCAAAGCCTAATTGTGTTCCTCGTATCTTCAGCCGCTATTACATCCGCTTCCTGTAGAACTCGGACTGCTCGAAATGTCATATCCTCCAAATTGCCGATCGGCGTTCCGACAAGATATAGTTTAGCAACATTTGCTTCAGCGCTCTTCTGTGATTTCATCGATTTTTTGCCCCTTCCTCATATGGCGTTCCTTTGCCGACCGCGTTAATCGCTTAAACTGATATTCAGCCCGCATCGCGTCCCGCTTCGTTTCATAGCTTTCCTTGTAAATGAGACGGACCGGAAGCTTGGCACGTGTATATTTTGCTCCCTTTCCTTCATTATGGGTACGAATTCGTTTTTCCAAATCATTTGTATAACCTGCATAATAGGAGCCGTCGTTGCATTCTAGGACATAAAACAGATGCTCATTCATTTTGTCCATATAATAAAAGCCTCACTTCTTCCGTATACTCATCGTCATTACCATATACGTAAAGAGGTGGCATTATTTTCAAATCAGGTTTACCATCCTTTATTCCTTCAATTAATAATGTATTTGCCTCTTTACCTTCCTTTGGGTATACGAAACGAATTCTTTTCGGTTCGAGTCTGTTCGCGCGCATTGCCGTCACAATATCAAGCAGTCTACCTGGCCGATGGACGAATGCCGCTTTTCCGCCTTGCTTCAACAACTCGCTTGCAGACTGTACAGCTTGTTCAAGTGTCAGGTGGATTTCGTGCCTCGCAATGGCGACATGTTCTTTCAAGTTTTTCTCACTCGCTTCAATAGCGGGGAAATAAGGCGGATTGCAAGTGACTGTGTCGTATTTTTCATAGCCGATCTTCTTTGCAATTCCAATTACATTGTCATTCACAATCGTAATTTGTTCATTCAACTCATTATAGCCAACACTTCTATTTGCCATATCCGCGAGCCTCTCCTGCAACTCAACCGCAATAATGTCAGCCTTTGTCCGAGCACTTAAGAAAAGCGGAATGGCCCCGTTGCCTGCGCATAGATCGACAATTTTACCCGAACGAATCGGTACATACGCGAATTTTGCAAGCAAAACCGCATCGAGAGAAAATGAAAAGACGGAGGGGCTTTGAATAATTCGTAACTTTTCCGCCAGTAGATAGTCCAGTCTTTCATCTTCCTTCAATAAATTCTCCATATGTTCTCCTCCGGTTAATAGAAAAGAGCCGATGCCTACATGATTATAGGATCGGCTCATCTCAAGCATTCTGTTTGTTCAAGAAGGATAGGCAGAACAAACAATCTTCCCCTTTACGACTGCTTCCATAATGGACATTGCAGACGTGGTATCCTTCATTATATATTCTGGCCAAGTTGTCCACCCCTTCGCCGATATCGACTTTATGGGGCTTCTCGGGTGGCCGTTTTTCATCCATCATTTGAGTTTTGTCAGTTAATTCTTCTAGGCGAGTCCGGAGATGATGGTTTTCCAGTTGAAGTGAGTGATTCTCTTCCGTCATCTTCGCCACAAATCCAATAAGTTCCCGGAATTGCTCATGCATGGTTTCGAGTTGCTGCTCAAACTCCATCACTCTGTCGAGAAAGTTCCCTTCTTTCAACTATTTCACCCCATCATTTCGTCAATTGAGCTACTGAGTTTTTTCGACTCTCTATTTCTTCCCATGAATATTCCAATACCTGTTCTCGATCCGTTACATTCACTTGCAAAATTCTCTCAAGTAAATTTAAGCCGACCACTTTCCCTTGTCCTTCGGGTGTCTGCACCCATTCACCGATATCCGGCATAAGGGCTTTTGCCTGTTCATATTCATCGTTTTCGTATTTTAGGCAACACATGAGACGACCGCATAATCCGGAGATTTTGGATGGGTTGAGTGACAGGTTTTGGTCCTTCGCCATCTTGATCGATACCGGTTCAAAATCACCGAGGAAAGTTGAACAGCAAAGCATTCTTCCGCACGGTCCGATTCCACCAAGCATTTTCGCCTCATCACGGACGCCAATTTGGCGCAATTCGATCCGTGTTCGGAAAATAGCGGCCAGATCTTTAACGAGATTCCGGAAATCGACCCGTCCTTCCGCTGTGAAATAAAAGACGATCTTATTGCGATCAAATGTGTATTCCACATCAACAAGCTTCATGTCCAGTTCATGTTCACGTATCTTCTCAACACATTTGCCAAACGCCTGCTCAGCATCCGCTTCGTTTTCCTCCACTTGGGTTTGGTCTTCAACAAGTGCCTTGCGGATAATTTTCTTTAGTGGTAAGACGACGTCATTTTCATCGACTTCCCTCACAGGACTAGCTACTTTACCGTACTCAATTCCCCTGGCCGTTTCGACGATGACATAATCACCGACATTAAGCGGAAAATCGAGAGGATCGAAATAATATATTTTACCCGCTTTTTTAAAGCGGACACCTACAACATTATACAAGCATTAACCCCTCCTGCAAATTGAGCACCAGCTGTTCCAATAAAAGTGTTCGGTTCATATTGCCGTACAGCTTTTTCTTCGCTTGCAGAATTGCTTCCATATTAGCCGATAGCTGGCTGTATGTCATCTTCATTGAAAAACCACGAAAAATCTGTTGCTGATCGGGAAACGTTAATTCCGATGGCAACCCGGCTTTCATCGAGACGATATCACGGTATGCATAGAGAAGCAAGTCAAGACCACGTTCCACGTCTTCCTTCTCTTTCATTGCCGGCAACCATTCCGATTGAACGAATAAAAGCGCTTCATTTACATTGCGATCTGATGCTTCAATCAATTTTAACACTGTTTTTCGCATGTGTGCAAATTGATCATTTTCCGCAAGCTCTTTCGCTTGCCCGATATCCGCCGTCATCATCGTTACTGTCGCAGCCATCGATGCGGTAATTCCTGCCTCAATCAATTTTGCAATCATCTCTTCCCGCCGTGGCGGAATAAAGCTAATACGTTGGCATCTAGATTGGATTGTCGGAAGGATTGACTGATAGGAATCAGTCAGAAGTATTGCAGTCACTTCTCCTTCTGGTTCCTCTAGAAACTTCAGCAACGTATTGGCTGCTGCTACATTCATTCGGTCCGCGCGTGAAATGATATATATTTTACGTCCCGGTTCATACCCTTTTCTCGTCATTTTCATAATTAACGACGACATCTGTTCTTTTTTAATGTCTTGTCCATCCGGTTCAATCATCGTTACATTTGGATGATTCCCTGACGCAACCCGCCTGCAGTTGCGACATGTTTCACATGGAACAGCATTTTCCGGCCTCTCACAAAGCAAAAGCTTCGCAAAATGGATGGCTGCTTCTACTTTTCCAGTGCCAGCCTCGCCATCAAATAGATAGGCGTGACCCATCCGGTTATTCAGGTAAGTCGCTTCCAGTCTATCGATGACAGCCTTTTGCCTCTGTTTGATGCCACTTTCCATGCTTGCATGTACCTCCTTGTTTCAACACGTGTAAAAAACTTAAGTCATCTATATATATTAATGAGAAGTCCTTTAATTTCCCCGATCTTTCCTAATAAATCGACAGACGACTGCTCATCATTTAATAAAGCTTCTGCCAATTCGACGAGCTTCTCATCGATTGTTTCGACAATCTTCAATCTTCGTCCTTCGCCAAATTGATTCCACGTATGCGATTGCTTTACTCCCATCCCGGATTCAACCGACTCCTTCAGGAAACGGCGGACGAGCATTTTAAACTTTGCCATGTCTCTTAAATTCCGTGAACGGGCAAGACGGTCCCCTGCTGAAGAAATGTCTCCAAGAAGCCTAGTTAATTGTTCGCCGTGCAGGCGTTCTTCCTGCTTCAGAACCATTTGACCGAACCGGGCATTTCCTTGCGGTGAACGCAATGGATCATTTCTGAGCTTATCAGGCCCGGTCCGGTATTCACCATTCACTTTCATTATTACATCACCTCATTTCATCAAAAATGATGAAATTGTTCAATCGGTAAGACAAACACCGTTGCACCGCCCACTTCCACTTCTACCGGGTAAGGGATATAGGAATCAGCATTGCCACCCATCGGTGATACGGGGGCAACCATCTGATCGCGCGAACGGCAATTTTCACGAATTAATTCTAAAGCTTTCGGTACGAGGCTATCGTCCGTTCCGATGAGGAAGGTTGTATTCCCCGACCGTAGAAACCCTCCTGTACTGGCTAGTTTCGTAGCACGAAAGTCATTTTTCGTCAAAGCCGCCGACAAGCGGTTGCTATCTTGGTCCTGTACAACTGCCACAATCAATTTCACGGTACCCTCTCCTTTTCAGCTTTTTTTATATTAATAAACAATCTTATTCCAACTCGAGTGGATAAAAGCCCTCTACTATATTATATCACGAATTCTTCCTGGAAATGAGTTGAGAACTTATAATTTTCCAAACATTTTCAGTTACTTCTGATAATGACATGCTTGCATCAGTACGAATAATGCGTTCTGGATACTGTTCAAGCAACAATTGATACCCGTCGTATACCTTTTTATGAAACTGCATTGTTTCATTATCCAAACGATTTTGTTCTCGTTCCTCACTATCTGTAATTCTTTTCAAACCTTCTTCAGGAGTAATGTCGAAGAATATTGTTAGATCCGGCATTGTCTCGCCAATTGCAAATGCGTTGATGGACATTACTTCATCCATGCCGAGACCACGAGCGTAACCTTGATAGGCGAGGGAGCTGTCGACGAACCGGTCGCAAAGGACGATATTCCCTTCCTTCATTGCTGGAATGACTTTCTCGACTAGATGTTGTCGACGGGCCGCTGCATAAAGGAGCGCCTCCGTCCTGCCATCCATCTCCTGATGCTCGTTGTCGAGAATAATAGTACGGATTTTCTCCGAGATGCGAATGCCTCCCGGTTCACGGGTAAGGATCGCTTTTTTCCCTTTCTTCTCCAGTCTCTTATATATTTCTGCAATGACAGTCGTTTTTCCTGCTCCTTCTGGACCTTCAAAGGTAATAAATATCCCTTTATTTATCATAATATGCCTCCGTCAATCGATGATCACTTGTATTTGTCTATCATTTGCCCGAATGGCTCCTTGAAATTTCGCATTCAATTGCAAGTATTGTAAAAGGGATGTGACATGATGCTCCGTCACCTTTTCCCCGCCAAGGAGCAACGGGATGCCGGGAGGGTAAGGGATGATGGAAGCTGCCGCTACATAGCCGACAGACTCCTCAATTGCTTTCCATCCATTGTCGCGGCCAAGAAGTTCTTGTGGAAGATAAGTTAGCGTGGATATGTCTTCACCAATTTGAATCAATTCATCCATTGTCCATACTTCTTCCTTTGCCGGTAAAGTAACGACGGCAGCGGCAATCTTTTGCACGCTTTCACTAAATGGGTACGCCTGACCCTTTTTCAGTAACGGTAACACGAATAGTACTTGAAATGGATCGGCAAGTTCTGCGAAGACGCCTTCCGCTTCAAGCCGTGCTAGCAGTTCGAACCCTGTATAGCCTTCAACCCGTAGCAATACTTTCAACGGATCATCCGTTTCGACAATTTGCAATGCCTTTATAGCGAGTAAATTGTCGATAAATGTCCGACGTTTTTCTAAAAGATCGTCTTGATCATGAATCGTGTATGACTCGACATACGCCCGTGCATCATCGAGGGACGCCATAAGTAAATAGGAAGGGCTGCTCGATTGGAGCATACCCAAATAATGGGCAATCTTTTCAGTAGAGATAAACGTCGACTTAATATGTAAAAATGACGCCATTGTCATTGCGGGCAATGTTTTATGCGCCGAGTGCACAACGACGTCAGCCCCTAGCTCCAATGCGGATTGCGGAAATGCGCTTCCCGCGACAAAATGGGCTCCATGCGCTTCATCGACCAAAACCGGAATGCCCTTTGAATGACTATATTGAATGATGTCCGTCAACTCGGAGCCGGCGACACCGTAATAAGTTGGATATGTCAGGACGACCGCCTTGGCTTGTGGATAGGCTTCAATCGCCTCCTTCACCCGTGAAAAACGGACAGTGCCCGGCGTTTTTGAATGATAACTCCATGCTGGAGATACAAAGACCGGCTTAGCGCCTGTCAATTCAATTGCATGGAAAATCGATTTATGTGCATTCCGTTGTACAATGACCGTGTCCCCAGGTCTGCATGCCGCGTACATCATTGCCAAATTGCCAACCGTCGATCCATTGACGAGAAAGAAGCTCTTGTCAGATTGATACAATGCCGAAAGTCGTTGCTCCGCTTCACGGATAACCCCAGACGGCTCATGCAAATCATCCAACCCTTCCAATTCCGTCAAATCATATGGCAACACGAATTGCATTTCCTCCGGTAAGCCGGATAGCAAACCGTTTTTATGACCCGGTACATGATAGGAGATTGGCCGCTTGTCCTTGAATTGACTAAGTGCTTGGACAAGCGGTTTAGTTTGTTCACTCATTACGATTTACACTTCCTTTGTCTTCATTATAAAGGAAGTCGGTTCAGTAAGGGTGAAAACTCTTTTTTAGAAATAAAAAAAGCCGAAAGTATTTCTCGGCTCATACATATTTCATTCTCGATAATCCTACAGATAGAAAAAGGACGGCGAATCCAAGCAGCATAAGGGATGGCATTATGACGTTCCCTATTCCGCCTCCATCCGAAATGAGCGACGTAAACCCTTCCATCGCCCACGTCTGCGGGACGAAGTTAGCAATTTTCTGCATGATTTCAGGCACGATGTTGAGCGGCCAGTAGACGCCTCCGAGCATACAAGTCGAAATGATTACTAACGTGCCGATTGCATTTTGCTGCTCAGCCGTCTTTACAAAGCCTGCGATTGCGATGCCTAGTCCAACGACACAAAGGAGTAGCGAAGTGATAAGTGCCAATAAACCGAACGGATTCCCCCATTTCACACCAAACAAGGCGGACGACAAGACGATTAATAGTAAAAACTGAATCCACCCTACGAGGAAAAATGACAAGAAATAACCAGCTAACACCTCGAACCTCGTAGCCGGCGATACGAACAATCTTGACCATATTCCCGTCTGCTTTGCCTCCATCAACACCCCTGTCATCGATAGCATCATCATCATGACAAACATGATCGCAAATCCCGCCGAGTTGTACGAAATACCGGACATTCCAGCTTGCTGTGAAATTGAACCTCGTTCAGTCCATACATGGAGCGGCCCTTCATTCGCAGTCAGCTTATTAAAAATTGTTTCCCAATCTTCCTGTAGATGAAAGCTTCCTTCTCGTGCTGCCGCAAGATAGATATCGATGCCTTGAACGGCTTGATTCACCTGCTGTTCTAGTAAAGGTGCAACGGTCGTTCCCGGCAAAAACTGGATTTGGATGGCTTGCTGCTTACTTACGAGCTTTTCGGCTATTCCTTTTTCAATCGTCACAATGCCTTGCACTTCTTGCCCGGCAAGCATTTCCTGCGCCAAATTGTTGTCAACCGGTTCATAGGTCACCATTTCATCCATCATAAGCCGATTTACGACCTGCTGGGAGAAAGAAGTTCGCTCTTCATCGACAAGTGCTAAACGCCACTTCGTAACAGATCCGGATCCGAATAACCCGCCGAATATGAACGTGAACAATAACGGCATCGCAAGCATCATGACATATGCCGATTTCTTTTTAAATGTCCGTTTCATTTCAAATAGACAAATCGTGAAAATTCTTTTCATCATTCACCCCTCCTATAACGAATGAAGCCTTAATCTAAACGAACCGATTAAGACGGCTAAACCGCCAATGAGTAGCAACGTGCCCGCTGGCATCCATAAATCAGCCCAAGCTGCCCCGGACATAATAGACGTAAATCCCGTCAGCGCCCATGAATTCGGCGTAAATAACGCGATATTCCGTAACACTCCCGGAAATACCGATAAAGGTAACATCGAACCGCCAAGCAACGCCAAAACTTGGACACCCATGCTACCGACGACATCTGCCATTTTTTCATCGGTCGTAAAGACGGCCATCACCATTGATAGGCCAGATACAGCAATGCAATAACAGAAAGCGAGAAAGAATGTCTGCAAGCTGTTCGCTCCCCAGTCGACCTTCAATAAATAATGCGTAACCGCCATGAAGACAGTGAACTGGAAAAACGCGAAGAGGAATGTCCCGATGAATTTCCCAACAAGAATGGATCGAAAAGAAGTCGGCGTCATCATTAACCTTGCCATCGTCTCCGTCTGCCGCTCCCGATGGAACGACTTGCCGCCTGTCATTGCATTGAATAGGAGAAACATCGCCGCCATCGCAGCAGCATAATATTGCATCGCGCTTACTGGCTTTTCACCAACGGACGTTACTAATACATAGTCCCTCGGCTCATTGACAATCGACTGCATCGAACTTGCAAGTCCGTTATGCAGCGCCTGCATATCAATTTTTTCACCGGCTGCCGCATAGGAAGCCCCCTCGGTCATCAGCAGTTCTGTTGAAAACGCAATTGCATTCGCTGTCTCGGCATATGTGTTAAAAATCTGCTGGATAATCGTCGCTTCGGATTCGTGTCCGGTGTCTGATAAAATGACTGCACGTTCTTTATATGATACATCTCCCCAAGTAGATGGGATGAGTACACCAACATCGACTTGCCCCTTCCCCATCCACTCGTGTAGCTGTTTCTCTGAAGATGCCCGTTCGACTGTAATAGCGAGCGCTTCATCATCCAGTGAACGAAGAATAGATGTCGCCCATGCATTTTCATCATTCGAATAAACTCCCAATACCGTTTCAGGCATGCCTCCCCCTCCCATGACCCCTTTCAACGCAGAACCGAGAATTGCGGTTAGTATAATCGGCATGACAATGAGCATGAGCAACGCTCTCCGGTCCTTTAACAGAATTTTAACGTCTTTACCGGCAACCAATAGGCTCTTCATTCACTTCACCCCTATTCACGTAATGTACGTCCCGTCAATTGGAGGAATAACGTCTCCAAATTAGATTCTTCTAGTTGCATATTGTGTATATTCACATTCAATTGGCTTGCAAGCCCGATAATTGTCGACAGCAATTCCGTTTTGGATTGTATATGCAGATGGATTTCGCCATCGGATTGTGTAATAACCTTTTCCACCCCATCCAATGCTTTCAGTCGTTTAATGAAATGAGGATTCTCTAATTCAACCACCAGCTTTAACACACTTCCTCCAGCTAATCTGTCGACGAGATCCTTTTTCGTTCCACTCGCAATCACTTTTCCCTCGTCGATAATGGCGATCCGCCTGCACAGGTACTCTACTTCTTCCATGTAGTGGCTCGTATAGATGACGGTCATTCCTTGCTCATTTAATGCTTTGACCGTTTCCAAAATGTGATTGCGTGATTGAGGGTCAATACCGACTGTCGGTTCATCCATAATGAGTAGCTCTGGCTCATGCATGAGCGCAGCACCAATATTGATCCGCCGCTTCATACCACCTGAAAAGGTTTCGATCCGATCCTTTGCGCGCTCCGTCAGCCCGACAATTTCAAGTACTTCCTTTGCACGGGCTTTCGCTTTTTTGCCGCACAAGCCGTACATCTTGCCCCAGAACATTAAATTATCGAGCGCTGACATCGTCGGATAAAGCGCAATGTCTTGCGGTACGATGCCAATGAGCTGTTTAATTTCCCGTGACTGTTTGCCAACGGGTTTTCCACCTACCCGGATTTCCCCACCGCTCGCCGGAATCAGCCCACAAATCATCGAAATGAGTGTCGACTTTCCAGCACCATTCGGACCAAGCAATCCGAACGACTCCCCTTTCCCCACTTGAAGCGAAACGCCTTTAATTACTTCTTTCGAATGAAAGCTCTTTTTTACGTCCGTAACTGTAAGCATGACAGCCCCTCCTTCTACTCTCATCTTACGTCGAAGCGCTTTCCTTTTCATCGAGCGTGCGATAGATTTTTAGACATAAAAAAACGACACTGATGTGCCGTTCTGCATAGTGTGCTATGCAGAAAGAGATATTAAAAGATTGTAATGCCGTACCGTACGGCAAATATAGCGGCTTGCGTACGGTCGCGAAGCCCAAGCTTCTGAATAACGCTCGATACATGATTTTTGACGGTCCCTTCTGTGATGAACAACGTGTCCGCTATTTCCTTGTTGTTCAAACCTTGCCCTAAATGCATGAGAACTTCCCGCTCCCGGTCCGACAGCTCCTCGAGTCCACTTGGCAATTCAGTAGGTTTTTCATAATTTTTCATTCGCAGCTCTGGCAACACTTGTGATGTGAACTCCTTTGGTAACACGACGCCGCCATGATAGACGGTTAGGATAGCTTGAACAATCGTATTTGTCGGCATATCTTTTAACAAATATCCGCTCGCTCCTTCCTCGAGCGCATCGAACACAAACGTACTATCATTGAATGTCGTCAAAATTAACACTTTCACGTCCGGTAATCTTTCCTTAATGAGCTTTGTCCCTTCAACACCATTCGTCTTAGGCATCCGTATATCCATTAGCACAATATCCGGTTGAAGGTGCAACGCTTTATTCAATGCATCTGTCCCATCCTCTGCCATTCCGACGACTTCAATTTCTGGGCGCAACCCGAGCAATGTGCCGAGCCCTTCCCGCACTAATGGCTGGTCATCTACGATCATGACCTTTATCATACTGTCACCCCCACGTCTTCAGGTTGGTATGGAAAGGTAATATAGATTTCAAACCCTTCCCCTTCTTCACTTCGAATTGCAAAGGAACCCCCATGTTCCTCAACCCGTTCCTTCATGTTAATCAAACCAAAATTCGGATGTATATTCTTCTGTCCGACCCCATCGTCCTTAATCTTCAGGCGGATCCCATTTTCGTCTTCATTGATTTCCACTAAACAAGTTCTCGCATTTCCGTGTTTCTTTGCATTCGTCAACCCTTCCTGGACAACTCTTTTAATCGTTGGTTGCAAGGACAATGGAATTGCAGAAGCTTCACCGTTTAATAAAAGACGCGTTTCCATTTGTGTCAAAGTAGAAAAATCATCGAGCAGCTCCTGCAACACTTCGTGAAATTCAATCCCCTTGTCATCCTCTTGCAACGTCCTAACTGAAACCCGTAGTTCATGGAGGGAATCTCGCGTCAACTGCTCGCAGATCGCAATCACTTCTTTCGCTCTTTCCGCATCCCTTTCTGCCATCTCACGAGCAACTTGCAACTGGACAACGAGTGCCGTCATTTTATGGCCGACCGTATCGTGAATCTCCCGAGCAATCTCATTTCGTTCACGGATAACCGTTAGCTGCTCCACTTGCTCCGCATATTCCCGCAACTGCCGATGTGCCTTCTGCAAAGCTATATGCGATTCATTCAGCTGCCCATATTGAACCGAAATCGTCTCTTTCGCATTACGGAAATTCCGAATGAGGCTCCCGACAAGAGCGCCATAAAAAACGAACATCCCATTTACAATATTACTCGAAATGGAAAATGAACCGGTTTTCACATAGATTTGTAAACTAATCATAATCCATACTGCAAAGAACAAACCTGAAAAAAGTCCAAGAAGCTTTTTTTGATCATATAATAAAAATACAGTCGTAGACAGAACACCAAAAAAGATCAAATACAAATAACTGCTTTCCGAAAACAAAAAACCAAACCCCGAAATGATAATAAAATCAACGAATGAGCACAGCACACTAACCTTAATGCGGACATTCGACATTTGTATAAAATGACTGACGATAAAGATAAAAACAGCACCGATAATATACATAGTCCGCGCATCGTCTATCCCTTGTGTCATTTGAAGAAAATAACCGCTCATAATGACGAGCATGACTATGCGTACTAACGAAAATAAAAACAAAGAGAAACTTTTCATTCCGACTCCCCCGTTCTATTATTCTAATCATGGACTACTCATATTTTTTAAGCAACAGTGATTAACAGAAGCTAGTAAGTAAAAGTAAACACGCATAGAACGTATACTATTGTTTAGGAGGAGGATTTATTGAAAATAAAAACAGTGGGATTTATTTTTGGGGTCATGCTTATTTTACTCATTGGTTGCTCTACAAATGAAAAAGTTGATGGCGAGTTCATTTTACCTGAAGATCTACCAGACTTTGTGGCAGTGAGTGATTTAGAGAATATTAATTGGAATAAAAAAGCCGTGACATTTAACCGCAATATTATCGGTAATGAGAACAAATCAGGTGTGATTGGTGCCGATATGCCAAGCATAAATACAAAACAAAAGTGGATGTGGCACCTTTGGGGGATTGAGGATCCCATGGCAACCAATCTAACGGTCGTTGGTGTTCACAGGGAAGCGAGCACTGTTCATCCAATATTAACATCAGGTTGGACGACAGGACTTGCAGGAGAGAATAATGGAGCAGATGCACACACACCTTCCAACGTACACATTCCAAAAGCAGGTGAATGGGCAATACTGCTTTATACTAATGAAGAATTATTTGATGTATTGATTTATGAGATTAATGAATGATAGATGTGCTTCCGTTGGCATGCGACACTATTTTTCAGGAGAGATATGGGGGCTCTTTGAGCGCGGGTGGCATCACTTTGAGCGTGGGCGATACCTCTTTGAGCGCAGATGGCACCTCTTTGGGCGCAGGACGGCTTGCTTTGAGCGCGGGTGGCACCTCTTTGAGCGCGAGCGACACTTCTTTGAGCGCGGGTGGCACTTCTTTGAGCGCGGGCGACATCTCTTTGAGCGCGGGTGGCATCTCTTTGAGCGCGGGCGGCACTTCTTTGAGCGCGGGTGGCATCACTTTGGACGTGGGCGTTATTTTAGTTTGTCAAAAGCATCGAGCGCGAGATACTAATCATCTTGGAACACAATATCCTTCCACGAAACATAGAATCATGATCGCGGCCACACAACATAACTTCACACATACCTACTCGCGCCAAATGCCTTTAACAATTTAAGCATTGTTATTGAAAAAATATTTATAAACACAAAAAAACCATCCCCCGAAGGGAATGGGAATGGCCTTGGCCCGGCGACGTCCTACTCTCACAGGGGGAAGCCTGTTCCCTGCGTAATTTACACCGTTGGCGTAAATTACGCAAAGCGGCTGCGCCGCTTTACTACCATCGGCGCTGAAGAGCTTAACTCCTATTGTTAAAGTAAAACCCGTTACTTTTCAAAGATATAAATCCTTCGGATTTTAAAACACAAAAAAACCACTCCCCAAAGGGAATGGCCTTGGCCCGGCGACGTCCTACTCTCACAGGGGGAAGCCCCCTACTACCATCGGCGCTGAAGAGCTTAACTTCCGTGTTCGGTATGGGAACGGGTGTGACCTCTTCGCCATCGTCACCAGACAATTGAACGATACTTGTTCGTTCAAAACCGGATAAAACCAACATTGTTGCTGAACTTCAAGTTCAACCGTACTTAATTAACTTATAAGGTTAAGTCCTCGATCGATTAGTATCCGTCAGCTGCACGTGTCGCCACGCTTCCACCCCGGACCTATCCACCTCATCTTCTTTGAGGGATCTTACTTACAAATGTAATGGGAAATCTCATCTTGAGGGGGGCTTCATGCTTAGATGCTTTCAGCATTTATCCCGTCCATACATAGCTACCCAGCGATGCCTTTGGCAAGACAACTGGTACACCAGCGGTATGTCCATCCCGGTCCTCTCGTACTAAGGACAGCTCCTCTCAAATTTCCTGCGCCCGCGACGGATAGGGACCGAACTGTC
>NZ_CP125984.1:0-42500 GCF_050859005.1 Sporosarcina sp. UB5 | reverse complement strand
CCACATCGACGGGGAGGTTTGGCACCTCGATGTCGGCTCATCGCATCCTGGGGCTGTAGTCGGTCCCAAGGGTTGGGCTGTTCGCCCATTAAAGCGGTACGCGAGCTGGGTTCAGAACGTCGTGAGACAGTTCGGTCCCTATCCGTCGCGGGCGCAGGAAATTTGAGAGGAGCTGTCCTTAGTACGAGAGGACCGGGATGGACATACCGCTGGTGTACCAGTTGTCTTGCCAAAGGCATCGCTGGGTAGCTATGTATGGACGGGATAAATGCTGAAAGCATCTAAGCATGAAGCCCCCCTCAAGATGAGATTTCCCATTACATTTGTAAGTAAGATCCCTCAAAGAAGATGAGGTGGATAGGTCCGGGGTGGAAGCGTGGCGACACGTGCAGCTGACGGATACTAATCGATCGAGGACTTAACCTTATAAGTTAATTAAGTACGGTTGAACTTGAAGTTCAGCAACAATGTTGGTTTTATCCGGTTTTGAACGAACAAGTATCGTTCAATTGTCTGGTGACGATGGCGAAGAGGTCACACCCGTTCCCATACCGAACACGGAAGTTAAGCTCTTCAGCGCCGATGGTAGTAGGGGGCTTCCCCCTGTGAGAGTAGGACGTCGCCAGGCATACCATATTCATTACGTACTCAAGTGAACAATGAGAAGAAATGTACAACCATACATAGATGATCGATTGAAGCTGAAATAGTAATGAATACCTTATCAAAATTCCAACACGGAGGATTAGCTCAGCTGGGAGAGCACCTGCCTTACAAGCAGGGGGTCGGCGGTTCGAACCCGTCATCCTCCACCATATTATTTCTATTTACTTCTTAATATGCCGGTGTAGCTCAGTTGGTAGAGCAACTGACTTGTAATCAGTAGGTCGTGGGTTCGACTCCTATCGCCGGCACCATTTTTTTGAGAGCCATTAGCTCAGTCGGTAGAGCATCTGACTTTTAATCAGAGGGTCGCAGGTTCGAATCCTGCATGGCTCACCATTTCATGACTCTCTGTCTTGATATTAATATGCGGGTGTGGTGGAACTGGCAGACACGCTAGACTTAGGATCTAGTGCCGTAAGGCGTGGGGGTTCGACTCCCTTCACCCGCACTCTCAATGCGGAAGTAGTTCAGTGGTAGAATACGACCTTGCCAAGGTCGGGGTCGCGGGTTCGAATCCCGTCTTCCGCTCCATATGAATTGCCGGGGTGGCGGAACTGGCAGACGCACAGGACTTAAAATCCTGCGGTAGGTGACTACCGTACCGGTTCGATTCCGGTTCTCGGCACCATCTTACTTAATATAATGCGCCCGTAGCTCAATTGGATAGAGCGTCTGACTACGGATCAGAAGGTTGTGGATTCGAATTCTTCCGGGCGCGCCATTAACTTATTAATATCGGGAAGTAGCTCAGCTTGGTAGAGCACTTGGTTTGGGACCAAGGGGTCGCAGGTTCGAATCCTGTCTTCCCGACCACTTCTTAATTGGGGCCTTAGCTCAGCTGGGAGAGCGCCTGCCTTGCACGCAGGAGGTCAGCGGTTCGATCCCGCTAGGCTCCACCAAAACAATTTTAATACTAATTCCGGCGGCGTAGCTCAGCTGGCTAGAGCGTACGGTTCATACCCGTAAGGTCGGGGGTTCGATCCCCTCTGCCGCCATCCTAAAGGACCTTTAGCTCAGTTGGTTAGAGCAGACGGCTCATAACCGTCCGGTCGCAGGTTCGAGTCCTGCAAGGTCCACCACTATTTGAATAGTTATTACGGAGGAATACCCAAGCCTGGCTGAAGGGATCGGTCTTGAAAACCGACAGGGGTGTTAAAGCCCGCGGGGGTTCGAATCCCTCTTCCTCCGCCATATTTTTAAAACAACAATAGTGGTTGGAATTAAGAAATGAATAGTAGGATTTAAAATTCCTACAACTAACATTATCGCGGGGTGGAGCAGTGGTAGCTCGTCGGGCTCATAACCCGAAGGTCGCAGGTTCAAATCCTGTCCCCGCAACCAAATGGTCCCGTGGTGTAGCGGTTAACATGCCTGCCTGTCACGCAGGAGATCGCCGGTTCGATCCCGGTCGGGACCGCCATTTATTTTTATTACATAGTAATTACGATTTGATGATTGCAGGTTTCTAAGTGACTTTATAGAAATTATTAGCTGTCCAAGTCTAATGTGGCTCAGTAGCTCAGTCGGTAGAGCAAAGGACTGAAAATCCTTGTGTCGGCGGTTCGATTCCGTCCTGAGCCACCATTCCTTGCGGGTGTAGTTTAGTGGTAAAACCTCAGCCTTCCAAGCTGATGATGAGGGTTCGATTCCCTTCACCCGCTCCATGGGCCTATAGCTCAGCTGGTTAGAGCGCACGCCTGATAAGCGTGAGGTCGGTGGTTCGAGTCCACTTAGGCCCATCATATTCCGCAGTAGCTCAGTGGTAGAGCAATCGGCTGTTAACCGATCGGTCGTAGGTTCGAATCCTACCTGCGGAGCCAATTATTATACGGGGAAGTACTCAAGAGGCTCAAGAGGCGCCCCTGCTAAGGGCGTAGGTCGCGAAAGCGGCGCGAGGGTTCGAATCCCTCCTTCTCCGCCATGTTAATTGGCCCCTTGGTCAAGCGGTTAAGACACCGCCCTTTCACGGCGGTAACACGGGTTCGAATCCCGTAGGGGTCATACATTAAACGAGAGCAGAAAAGATAACTTCTTTTCCACTCTCGTTTATTACTCCTAACATGTAGGTTTGATCGAACAAACATCGTTCAAAAAAGTTTTTCGAAAAAAGACTTGTAATTTTCATCAGAATTGGTATAATCAATATTGTCCTGATTGATAGAACAACGAAGAGAAATGTACAAGCGTACTTGATTAAAGTTGATGCAGTAATGAGAAGTTTATTGCAGCTCCCATTAAAACTTGGGAAAGCGAGTAAGACAATTTTAACATGGAGGATTAGCTCAGCTGGGAGAGCACCTGCCTTACAAGCAGGGGGTCGGCGGTTCGAACCCGTCATCCTCCACCATATTATTTTATTCACTTCTTATATGCCGGTGTAGCTCAGTTGGTAGAGCAACTGACTTGTAATCAGTAGGTCGTGGGTTCGACTCCTATCGCCGGCACCATTTTTTGAGCCATTAGCTCAGTCGGTAGAGCATCTGACTTTTAATCAGAGGGTCGCAGGTTCGAATCCTGCATGGCTCACCATTTCATGACTCTCTGTCTTGATATAAATATACGCGGGTGTGGTGGAACTGGCAGACACGCTAGACTTAGGATCTAGTGCCGTAAGGCGTGGGGGTTCGACTCCCTTCACCCGCACTCTCAATGCGGAAGTAGTTCAGTGGTAGAATACGACCTTGCCAAGGTCGGGGTCGCGGGTTCGAATCCCGTCTTCCGCTCCATATGAATTGCCGGGGTGGCGGAACTGGCAGACGCACAGGACTTAAAATCCTGCGGTAGGTGACTACCGTACCGGTTCGATTCCGGTTCTCGGCACCATCTTACTTAATATAATGCGCCCGTAGCTCAATTGGATAGAGCGTCTGACTACGGATCAGAAGGTTGTGGATTCGAATTCTTCCGGGCGCGCCATTAACTTATTAATATCGGGAAGTAGCTCAGCTTGGTAGAGCACTTGGTTTGGGACCAAGGGGTCGCAGGTTCGAATCCTGTCTTCCCGACCACTTCTTAATTGGGGCCTTAGCTCAGCTGGGAGAGCGCCTGCCTTGCACGCAGGAGGTCAGCGGTTCGATCCCGCTAGGCTCCACCAAAAACAATTTTAATACCAATCCTGGCGGCGTAGCTCAGCTGGCTAGAGCGTACGGTTCATACCCGTAAGGTCGGGGGTTCGATCCCCTCTGCCGCCATCCTTAAAGGACCTTTAGCTCAGTTGGTTAGAGCAGACGGCTCATAACCGTCCGGTCGCAGGTTCGAGTCCTGCAAGGTCCACCACTATTTGAATAGTTATTACGGAGGAATACCCAAGCCTGGCTGAAGGGATCGGTCTTGAAAACCGACAGGGGTGTTAAAGCCCGCGGGGGTTCGAATCCCTCTTCCTCCGCCATATTTTTAAAACAACAATAGTGGTTGGAATTAAGAAATGAATAGTAGGATTTAAAATTCCTACAACTAACATTATCGCGGGGTGGAGCAAATCACATAACGCAGAATGTGATTTGTGTAATTTCCTGAAAGGAAATTACAACAGAGTCCCAAAGCAAAACAGAATGCGTAGGATTTAAAGTTCCTACAACTAACATTATCGCGGGGTGGAGCAGTGGTAGCTCGTCGGGCTCATAACCCGAAGGTCGCAGGTTCAAATCCTGTCCCCGCAACCAAATGGTCCCGTGGTGTAGCGGTTAACATGCCTGCCTGTCACGCAGGAGATCGCCGGTTCGATCCCGGTCGGGACCGCCATTTATTTTTATTACATAGTAATTACGATTTGATGATTGCAGGTTTCTAAGTGACTTTATAGAAATTATTAGCTGTCCAAGTCTAATGTGGCTCAGTAGCTCAGTCGGTAGAGCAAAGGACTGAAAATCCTTGTGTCGGCGGTTCGATTCCGTCCTGAGCCACCATTCCTTGCGGGTGTAGTTTAGTGGTAAAACCTCAGCCTTCCAAGCTGATGATGAGGGTTCGATTCCCTTCACCCGCTCCATGGGCCTATAGCTCAGCTGGTTAGAGCGCACGCCTGATAAGCGTGAGGTCGGTGGTTCGAGTCCACTTAGGCCCATCATATTCCGCAGTAGCTCAGTGGTAGAGCAATCGGCTGTTAACCGATCGGTCGTAGGTTCGAATCCTACCTGCGGAGCCAATTATTATACGGGGAAGTACTCAAGAGGCTCAAGAGGCGCCCCTGCTAAGGGCGTAGGTCGCGAAAGCGGCGCGAGGGTTCGAATCCCTCCTTCTCCGCCATGTAAACTGGCCCCTTGGTCAAGCGGTTAAGACACCGCCCTTTCACGGCGGTAACACGGGTTCGAATCCCGTAGGGGTCATAATTCAAAAAGCAGGTAGAGAAAACATTACATTTTCTCTACCTGCTTTTTTTGTTGTTTTGTGTAAGTCATTCGCTGCATTGCCTATGTCTTGTGAGTGTTCGAGACGTAAGGTATTCATCGAAGTTGTCAAAGCTCGTATACGCTATAAAGCGCTCGTATAATTGCGCCACGCTCATAAACTCACACAGCCGCTCATAAATCTCCATACACGCTCATAAATCCGCACAACCGCTCATAAATCTCCGCACACGCTCATAAACCCGCCCAACCGCTCATAAATCTCCGCACACGCTCATAAACCCGCCCAACCGCTCATAAATCTCCGCACACGCTCATAAACCCGCCCAACCGCTCATAAATCTCCGCACACGCTCATAAACCCGCCCAACCGCTCATAAATCTCCGCACACGCTCATAAACCCGCCCAACCGCTCATAAATCTCCGCACACGCTCATAAACCCGCCCAACCGCTCATAAATCTCCATACACGCTCATAAACTCACACAGCCGCTTATAAATCCGTCCCAACGCCCACAACCGCTCAAATACACTAACAGACCCTGTTCATCATTCTTCGCCTGTGTAACTGTCCCTTAGACGATATGGAATGTCACCGATAGGCGATTCCAACCCTTCATCATCTAATTTTCCTTCATATTGCTCCGATATATCCGATCTTACAAATCCTCTCGTTTCGCCCGTGATGTCTGTGCTAATGAACTCTTCCACTTCTTCCGCCGCGCCGTCAAATATTTCATCATCATAAAGAGTATTATAGTCATCATGATCTCCTATGAAATCGGATGGTGTTTCAGATGTGCCCGATTTAGCTATTTCCTGGAAGCTGTCTTCACTGTCTCGTTCATTTCTTTCTCTGTCAGTACTACCTCTTCTGTCCGCAAACGTATTTGGATTCGCCATAATCAAAATATCTTCTTCTGATGGACGGTCGTCCGGCACATTCCGTTCAGGGGTATGATCAATGCAGTATGTCGTATACGGAAGTGCTTCCAACCTTTCAAAAGGGATTTCAGTGTTACATTCTTGGCAATACCCGTATGTTCCGTTCATCAAAGCTTGCAAGGCATGATCCACTTTACTGGATTCGTCACTTGCATGTGCGTGCAATGCGAGATCTTTTTCCCTTTCGAAGAGCTCTGTTCCCATATCACCTGGGTGATTGTCATACGTTGATAATTCTCCGATTTCTTCTCTGGCAGAGTTTCTAATATCCGTTTCACTTTCAGTTTTTTGAAATTGTGATTTCATTTCCATTAAACTTTCTCTTAGTAACATTTTTTGTTGGTCTGTTAACATGATCAGCACATCCTTTTATGTTAGTTGCATTAGTATGGTCATACCTCGATAAGTTCATAATAATTTTGTACCTTCTCTTGATTAACGAAAAAGCAGAATAAAAAGGACTTGCAACGATGTGCAAGTCCTCAAACGAATTATATAAAATGACCGATTAGAATCCCGATACCTACTAATAAACCAAAAATTGTATTTGTAACTGCCGTGTTCTTCATGGCGGGCATCACTTGCAATGGAAGCAGGTGAGTGCGGAAGGTTTTGATGGCATTCATTGGTTTACGGACACTTAGAAATACTAGTAATCCCCAAGGTGTCAAGTAACTCAACACGATTAGCAGAATGATCCAGCAATAAGAAACGATAAAGAATGCAGCAAGGATTGTTATTGCATTAGATCTTCCGACGAGGATTGCTAGCGTTTTCCTGCCACCTTTCGTATCCCCCTCAATATCGCGGATGTTGTTTGACATCATAATGGCAGCGACGAGGAGCATGCTTGGAATTGAAATGAGAACTGCGTCTGTTGTCACTTCGCCTGTTTGGATGTAGAAGGCGATAAGGATTAGTAGCATTCCCATGACTACACCTGAAACGAGCTCGCCAAAAGGTGTATAAGCGATTGGCACCGGTCCGCCGGTATATAAATAACCAATAAGCATCGAAATTGCTCCCACAAGTGCGAGCATCCAAGAGGTCTCCATACAAATATAAATGCCGATTAGAACGGAAACGGCATACAAGAATAGCGCGATTCGCATTACAGTTTTCGGCTTAACGCCATTTCGAACAATCGTACCACCAATGCCGACGGAGTTTTCATTGTCCAGTCCACGTTTGAAATCATAATATTCATTGAACATATTTGTAGCCATCTGAATGAAGAGGCTCGCAATGAGCATAGCGAAAAATAACGGAAAGTGAAGTTTTCCGTGCGTCAAAGCGATCATTGTCCCTAGGAAAACCGGAGCAAAAGCCGCAGTTAACGTATGTGGTCTCGTAAGCTGCCACCATATTCGCCATCCGGAATCAGCTTTAATAGTTTGTTGCAATGTATTCTCTCCTATCTTCATGTTTCCGTTATCCATTGTACTCCAAATTAGCTGAAAGAGGTATTGTTGTTTGCATAATCTATGCGAGAATTGCGATATTCCGGTATAATGGAACTAAGAAACTCATTCTTCTATTAAAAAAGTAAATGTTTCAATGCAAGTTGATGGATTGAAAATGAAGGAGAGAAAATAATGGGTTACAAGATGACGGAAATTCGTGAAATGAGAAATGTGATGATATCACCAAGTACACGCTTCTTCACGGAAACTGTCGAAGTAGGAAGGATATCGCCGTTGTCTTTTTTTGAAGCAGGTGCTTCTCAATATGATGACAAACGATTCTATTGGCAAAATGCAGATAAGACATTGACACTTGTCGGCATTGGACATGCCTACACGTTGACTACCGACAAAACCGAAGGCCGTTTTCAAGACATTTCAATGAAATGGAAACAGCTATGCTCCACATTAATTAAAGAGGAAAAAGATATCGATCCCGTTCTTTTTGGTGGATTTTCATTTGACGAGAATAGTAGAAAAGAATCGGAATGGGATGAATTCCCGTCCGGCTATTTTTTCGTACCCTCATTTCAGTTGAAAATCGAGGAAGGGAAAACAATGGTCTCCATCAATATGATTACAGATCAGACAGAAGCTGCTTTAGATTTCGATAGACTTCGAGAAGAACGTGATAAACTAATTCACAATGCTCAAGTAGAGGAGTTCGATTTTACAAATCATAATAAGATCACCGCAACGACAGAACGGGGTAAAGAGCAATATTTACATGCGGTCAAAAACGCTACCGAATCGATACAGAAAGGGAAGGCGGACAAAGTCGTCATTGCGCGGGCGCTTGAGCTTCACTTTGAACATACTGTAAATAGTGTCAAAGCATTGCACGCAATTACGAATGAACAGCAGGAGAGCTATCATTTCGGACTTCAAATAGGAACGTCGCACTTCTTTGGTGCAACACCTGAACGTCTAATTGAAATAAAGAATGGAAAAGCATACTCAGCCTGTGTAGCCGGATCAATCCGTCGCGGAAAATCGGCTCAGGAAGATCGGGTATTAGGGGAAGAGCTTTTAGGAGATCGGAAAAATCGGGAAGAGCATCAATATGTCGTCAGTATGATTTCGGATGTGTTTAATAAATATTGCAGTGAAGTGCTTATTCCAAAAACACCAAAACTGATGAAAATAAGAGATATACAGCATCTATACACGGCAGTGGAAGGAACGCTCGGACAGGAAATTGATATTTTTTCTTTCGTAGAGGCGTTGCATCCGACACCTGCACTAGGAGGAGTCCCAACGAATGTTGCTTTGGATATCATTCGACAAGAGGAAGAAATGGACCGAGGATATTATGCCGCTCCGATTGGTTGGACGGACGCTGCAGGCAATGGAGAGTTTGCGGTAGCCATCCGTTCAGCTCTTCTAGACGGTAACCGAGCATACTTGTATGCGGGAGGAGGAATCGTTGCTGATTCCGTTCCTGATTCGGAATATGATGAGACATGGGTGAAATTTAGACCGGTTTTGCGGGCGCTTGGAGGAAAGTTGAATGGATGAACGACGAATTTTGACAGACCACGTATTGCGTATGACGAATACGTTAATACAGGCGGGCGTCAGGGAGGCGGTCATTAGTCCGGGTTCCCGTTCGACACCACTTGCCTATGCATTTGCTTCATCAGACAATATACAGACATACATGCAAGTCGATGAAAGGTCCGCAGCTTATTTCGCACTTGGTTTAGCGAAGGCATCCGGCAGGCCGGTTGTTCTACTATGTACATCCGGAACGGCAGCGTCCAATTACTATCCTGCAATTACAGAGGCGTTTTACGCCCGTATTCCGTTAATTGTCCTGACGGCTGATCGTCCACACGAATTGAGGGGCGTTGGTGCTCCACAGGCAATTGACCAGTTAAATATGTATGGGAAACATGTGAAATTCAGTGTGGACCTTCCACTCGCCGAGGACAACGAAGAGTTGGATTGGTTTTTGGAACGGCATGTCAATCGGGCAGTTTCTGTTGCAATGACAAAACCGATGGGTCCAATCCATTTGAACATTCCATTGCGGGAACCGTTGCTAATTGATTTCGACAGAAGATTGGGGACATCGACGTTTGTTGAAAGGATTCATGGGGATAGTGAACTCTCAGCAAATCAAAAACAATCGCTAGAGACACTCTTTTCGAATGCTGAAAATGGTTTAATTATAGTCGGAGAAATGCCTATCGGATTTGATAAGGATGCATTTTGGAACTTTGCAAAGCGACTACAATGGCCAGTCCTATGTGATCCATTATCTAATTTACGATCTGAAGTTCCTCACGATTGTAGATCATTATGCATCGTACATTATGATGCCTTGTTAAAAAGCGAAACGTTCCAAGCGAAAGTAGTGCCTAATACGGTCATTCGTTTTGGCGCACAACCGGTTTCAAAACCATTGTCATTATTTTTAAAGCATTACAGACCGAGTGTTTTTATCGCTGTAGATGAATCGCCTGAGTTCAGGGATTCGCTCGGCATCGTCACACATCACTTGCAATCTTCACCTGAGTCCGTATATGACGTTCCAAAACAGCAGGAACCTACTTTCTATTGTGAGGCCTGGTGTTCGGCAGAGAAGTTCGCAGAAGCAGCTACACGTCGATATGAGGGGATGGCAGGGGATGAAGGTGTCGTTGTAAAGACATTATTCGACATACTTCCTGACGGCAGTGACTTAATAAGCGGCAGCAGTATGCCTATCCGTGACGTCGACACATTTTTCACTAAGACGGAAAAGGATATTACGTTATTTGCAAATAGAGGAACGAACGGCATTGACGGTGTCGTCTCTACAGCATTTGGTATTGAAGCGGCACGAAAAAGACCGACGTATTTACTTATTGGTGATTTGTCCTTTTTGCATGACGTCAACGGATTAATCGTCTCCCGATTCCATAAGACGAACTTGACGATCATTATCTTGAATAACGATGGTGGAGGCATTTTCTCGTATCTGCCCCAAGCGAGCGTTGAAAACCATTTTGAAGAGCTTTTCGGAACGCCAACAGGCTTAACGTTTGAACATGTCGGCGCGATGTATGACACACAATATGCTGCCGTTCATACAGTAGAAGGGTTCAAGGCGGAACTTCAAAAAGAAAAGACGAAGGATGTCCGGATTATTGAAGTGTTCACGAGTAGACCGGTGAATGTAAAAGCTCATCGTGCGTATTGGGCCGAAATTATTGAGGGACTAGAAGAGAATGAATAAGTTGCTACTTCCAATACGCGGACTTTCCGTTCATGTCGAGATAAAGGGAGAGCCACATTTGCCAACCATCGTCTTTCTACATGGCTTTACAGGATCCACCAAGACGTGGGATGAAGTTCGCAATGAATTCAATGGATATCGGACAATTGCGGTCGACTTGACGGGTCACGGAGAAACATCTGTTCCAGACAAACTAGAGCGCTATTCGATGGAAGAACAGATTGAAGACTTGGAAGCTCTATTCGAGCATCTTGAATTGAATTCATTTTTGTTAGTAGGCTATTCAATGGGCGGGCGCATCGCTTTGGCGTATACGATTCATTATCCGAAGCGAGTAAAGGCACTAGTCCTTGAAAGTTCATCTCCTGGATTACTAGATGAACAGGACAGGTTGGAACGGGAATTAGCAGACAAGTTGCTCGCCAAATCTATAATTGAAGATGGCATTTACTCTTTTGTCGAAAAATGGGAGAACATCCCCTTGTTTGCATCGCAAAGAAGCTTACCTGTTGAAAAAAGACGAGCTATTAGAAATGAAAGATTGAAGCAAAGTGAAATTGGGCTTGCAAACAGCCTGTTGGGAATTGGAACAGGTAGTCAAAAATCATATTGGGAACAACTTCATTCGATGCCAAATCCCGTTTTTCTAATAACTGGCGAGCTCGATGCGAAATTTGTGGAAATTTCCCGGGAAATGACTGCTCTTGCTCCAACATGGCGACATATTGTCGTTTCAGGGGTGGGACATGCGATTCACGTTGAAAAACCGCAATTGTTTGCTACAATGATTATGGAGTATTTGCAAGGTTTATAATTTGGAGGAGGAAGAAAATGACACGTCAATGGGAAACAATTCGTACATATGAAGATATTAAGTATGAGAAGTACAACGGCATTGCCAAAGTGACAATCAACCGTCCTGAAGTACGGAACGCATTTCGCCCTAAAACGGTAATGGAATTGATAGATGCGTTTTCCCGCGCACGGGATGATAACAGCATCGGCGTTATCATTCTAACAGGAGAAGGCGAGAAAGCATTTTGTTCTGGCGGCGATCAATCCGTCCGCGGGCATGGTGGGTATGTCGGAGACGATGAAATTCCACGTCTGAATGTCCTCGATTTGCAACGATTGATCCGTGTCATTCCGAAGCCTGTCGTCGCGATGGTTGCAGGGTATGCAATTGGTGGCGGCCATGTGTTGCACGTTGTTTGTGATTTGACAATCGCAGCAGACAACGCTCGCTTCGGACAAACAGGACCAAAAGTTGGTTCGTTTGATGCTGGATATGGGTCAGGTTATTTGGCTCGTATTATCGGTCATAAAAAAGCAAGGGAAATTTGGTACCTATGCCGCCAGTATGATGCACAGCAAGCATTGGATATGGGACTCGTCAACACGGTTGTTCCTTATGAGCAATTGGAAGACGAAACGGTTCAATGGTGTGAAGAAATGCTCGAGATGAGCCCGACTGCACTCCGTTTCATCAAAGCTGCGATGAATGCAGATACTGACGGACTAGCTGGTCTTCAACAAATGGCTGGAGACGCGACGTTGCTTTATTACACAACAGAAGAGGCGAAAGAGGGGCGCGATGCATTTAAAGAAAAGCGCAAGCCTGATTTCGGTCAATTCCCACGTTTCCCTTAATCGTGTACCATTAAATTTTCCAAAGCTGCCTTCTCGATTAGGCAGCTTTTCTTATCGAAAGAAGGTGAGTATATGATTCCTAATTGGTTACTGCAAAGGGCCTACTTAACTCCGAATCGGATGGCATTATCGTTTGGAGATGAGCAGTGGACATTTCAGCAACTATTGGAAAAAGCATCACGCATTGCTTGGAAATTAAAATGGAATGGTTTGAATGAAGGAGATCGGATTGCGTTACTTGGCCGATCGACACCAGAGATGGTTTTTGTTATCCATGGATGTCTTTTAGCGGGTCTTGAAATCGTCATGTTGAACAGCAGACTATCTGCTAAGGAGATTTCTTGGCAATTAAATGATTGCGAAGCATCCACGTTGATTGTAGATGATGAATTAATGGAGCGTGTAAAGGGGATTATCACGCCAACGCTCACATTTTTAGCAATTGAATCGAGCGAAATGCAAAAATTCAACTTTACGGAAATGTGGGACACGTCAAGAACAATTACAATTATGTATACATCAGGGACGACAGGCTTTCCGAAAGGCGTTCGGCAGACGGCTGGCAATCATACGGCAAGCGCATTATCGTCTGTACTAAATTTAGGTTTGACAGATGATGATATTTGGTTGTGCACGATGCCTTTATTCCATATTAGCGGTTTCTCTATTCTTGCAAGGTCTGTTATTTACGGGATGGGTGTACGACTGTATGAGAAATTCGATGCGAAGTCAATTGTGGAAGAAATTCAAAATGGGACAGTAACAAGGATTTCCGTCGTTGCGATAGGCTTGCATCGAATACTTGAGCAATTTGAGAAGAACGATTCTGTAGCACATCCTTCATTTCAGACGATGTTGGCGGGGGGAGGGCCTGTGCCGGATGAATATTTACGTCAGGCTAAACAATATGAACTGCCAGTATTACAAACATATGGTATGACAGAAACGAGCTCGCAGACTGCAACACTTTCGTCAGACGATGCATTACGGAAGGTAGGATCTGCGGGAAAACCGTTATTTTTTAATCAGATTAAAATTAGGGATGCAAGACAACCGGGAGATTATGGGGAAGTGCTTGTAATGGGGCCTCACGTGACGCCTGGATATATCGGTCATGCATCTGACAGTAATCCATTGAAGGACGGTTGGCTGCCAACAGGAGATATCGGGTATATCGATGAGGAGGGATATTTATTCATTGTCGATAGAAGGTCGGACCTAATTATCTCAGGAGGCGAAAATATTTATCCCGCAGAAATTGAAAATGTGCTTATGTCGCACCCTCATGTAAAAGAGGCAGGTGTTTGCGGACAAGATCACGATGAATGGGGCAGCGTTCCAATCGCGTTCATCGTAGGTGAAAAACAGTTGAAAGTGGCGGATTTGGAAGAGCACTGTAAAAAACAGCTTGCTAGTTATAAGATTCCAAAAGAATTCCATTTTGTAGAACAACTGCCGCGCAATGCTTCAAATAAACTGCTACGCCGTGAACTGAAAGAATGGGCTGTTGCTGGCAAAAATAAAAAGTAGAGAGGGCACGTCAATCGAGCCCATCTCTACTTTTTCATTATTTCGTTCCGAGTGCCTGTTCGAAAACACGTAAATTATGTTCCATTAACGTGAAATATGTTTCGTCGTTTTTTATATCTTCTTGCGTGAGAACACCTAGATTGTGTAGCATGAGTGATTCAGCACCAATTTCTTTTTTAATGACTTCCGTTAATTTTGATGAAACATTTTGTTCGAATAAAATGTATTGAACATTTTCGTTCTTCGCTTGTTCAACGATCTTCGCGAGTTGCTTTTGTGAAGGTTCGCTTTGCGAATTCAATCCAGCAATCGCCACTTGATTTAATCCATATGTGTTTGCAATATAGCCGAATGCAGCATGCGAAACGAAAAATGTCTTCGTCTCCGCGTTGTTTGCCATCTCCTTGAACCGTTCGTCTAATTCCATTAAGTCGTCTTCTAGAAGATCGAAATTCTTCTCGAATGCTTCTTGTTGTTCCGGCATTTTTGAAATGAGCGCTTCTTTAATAGAGGCGGCGAGTTCGATGCTCAACGTAGGGGAAATCCAAACATGTGGATCGAATTGACCGTGCTCATGGTGATGGCCATGAGCATCATCATGTCCTTCTTCATGGTCATCTTCATGTTCATCGTGTTCTCCTTCGTGGCCATGGTCATCATGTCCTTCTTCGTGGCCATGTTCATCTTCCTCGTGATGACCTGCTCCAAGTTGTCCTTCTGATATCGTTTCGGCAGTCGCCACCATTTTGACATGTTCATTTTTTAACGTCTTTTGAGCACTTTCAACAAATCCTTCAAGACCGAGACCGATATAGAAGAACAGATCAGCATCGGAAAGAGCGATCATGTCTTTTTGTGTCGGATCGAAAACATGTTCATCTGCTCCTGCAGGATAGATGGACTTGACATTGACAAATTCGCCGCCAATTCGTTCGGTGAAATATTGAAGAGGATAGACGGTCGTATAGACAGTTAATACCCCTTCCTTGTTGCTTTCTATATTGCTCATATCATTTTTGTTGCCACAAGCGCCAATGAGTAAAATCATGACGAGTCCTAGTAGAACAACTAATTTCTTTTTCACTATAAAATCCTCCGCCTTCTTAATAGTAACCATTACGATTTATAATGCTTACTTATAATACAAGATATGAGTAGTTTTCGCAACTTAAAAATAAAAAAACCGGCTGTAGCCGGTGAAACAATCATTTTTTCTTATCAATCTTTTCCGGAACCGGATCAAAGCCGCCTTCATGGAAAGGGTGACATTTGGAAATCCGACGAATCGTTAGCCATGCCCCTTTTAATGCGCCGTGTTTCTGTAATGCTTCTACGCCATAATGCGAGCAAGTAGGATAAAAACGGCATGATGGTGGTGTGAGTGGAGAAATGATTTTTTGGTAGATCTTAATTATACCAATTAGAATTGTTTTCAATTGATGGACACCTTGCTTTCTCTTATACGTTTATTTTATTTGTTCCCGTAGTAAATTAACAGGGAGAAGCCTTGAATTATTGGTTTTATCTCCGATAATAGCATTGAAAAGGAGGAATGGTTTATGAACATGAACTCCATCATGGCGAGCCAATTGAGAAGTTTACAATCTACAGTTCAATTGAGTGTCATGAACAAGGCATTATCGGTGAATGCGACTGCAGTGACGGATATGCTGCAAAGTATGCAGAGCCAACCGGCGCCTCATCCTTTTAAAGGATCGTCAGTCGATGTGAAGGCATGAAAAAGGAGCGCGAATTTCCTCTGTTTTAGGGAATTCGCGCTTTATTTTGTTGATATCCCGTATTAAGTGTAAAATAGGCTTGTTAAATGAAAGGGCGTGATGTCAAATGATTACAACGTTCAAGGACTTGCATGGTGCGCATGTTGAGCTGACTTTCGGGGAGAATCGTTTTGGCATGGAAGCGAGACATGTGCTTGTTGTGTTAAAGCACGAAGGGAGATGGCTCGTTACACGCCACTCCATGCGTGGAATCGAATTTCCAGGAGGCAAGGCGGAGGATGGAGAAACGATTGTTGCTGCCGCAATTCGTGAAACGATTGAAGAAACAGGTGTTACAATTACAGACCTCATCAAGTTTGCTGAATATGTAGTTATGAGCAATGTGACATTTTGCAAGGCAGTATTTACAGGGAAAGTAGCGAGCATTGAAGAAAACCCACAGTTGTTCGAAACAGAAGGGGCACTATGGATGACCGATGAGCAATTGGCAAACTGTAATGAGTTAAGTTTTCATATGAAAGATGCAGGCATGGCGGAAATCCGAAAGTGGGTGAATGCATATGGTTCCTAACGGGGCGATTTTTCACCGAAAAGAGTATCCCTCGCCAAATCCCAACATCCGTCTTGAAGAGATAACGTATTGGTCAGATGGATTGAAAGTTAAGGGGCTTCTTGCTGAACCGATAAGTGGAGGGAATTTTGAGGGGATCATTTACTTACGTGGCGGTATCCAGCATGTCGGTATGGTACGACCGTCTCGAATTGCACAGTTCGCATCACAAGGGTTTGTCGTATTTGCTCCTTATTATCGTGGTAATCGAGGCGGAGAAGGGCGTGACGAGTTCGCAGGAGACGATCGGCAAGATGCAGTCAATGCCGTTGAAGTGTTGAAGCAGAGTTCGAAGTTGAATAAAGACCGAATCCATCTGTATGCTTTTTCGCGCGGCGGCATAATGGCGCTATGGACCGCTATTTTACGAGAGGATATTACGTCTGTTGTGACGTGGGCAGGGGTTTCGGATGTCGTCTTTACATATAACGAACGGAAAGATATGCGCCGGATGATGAAGCGTGTCATTGGCGGCACTCCGAATAGCATGCCGGATGCCTATAGGGAACGGACCGCGTTGTTCAGGGTGGATGAAATCGATGCTCCTGTTTTGATTATCCATGGAATGAAAGATGATAATGTTTCTTTTGAGCAGGCAAAGTTACTTGAAGATGCATTACGAGAGAAAGACAAACAGTACGAGACTTGGTATTTCCCCGAGTATACCCATTACTTTCCTCCAGCACAGAATGCACAAATTTTGCGCGATTTATGTAATTGGATGAGAAGACAAGGGAATGAATAATAAAAGATCCAGGTGCTAGATGACGCGCACCTGGATCTTATTAAATTTATGCGATTGGTCCGCCTTTTTGAGTGATTTCTTCAGAAACGTGACCGAATTTCTTAAAGTTGTCACGGAAAAGATCCGCCAATTCTTTCGCTTTTTGATCATAAGCTGTTGGATCGCTCCAAGCATTACGTGGGTTTAACACTTCAGTTGGTACGCCGTCAATCGCTTTCGGCATTGCAAGACCGAAAATAGCATTCTCTTCGAACTCGACATCGTTCAATTCGCCGGCAATTGCTGCGCGAACCATTGTACGAGTATGTTTCAATTCCATACGCTTCCCAACGCCGTACTCACCACCAGTCCAACCTGTGTTGACGAGGAAAACTTGCGCGTTGTGCTCATCAATTTTCTTTCCGAGCATTTCAGCGTATACTGTCGCTGGTAGCGGAAGGAATGGGGAGCCGAAGCAAGTTGAAAACGTAGCTTCCGGTGAAGTGACACCGCGCTCAGTTCCTGCAAGTTTCGAAGTGAATCCGCTTAGGAAGTGATACATTGCTTGTTCTTTCGTTAATTTTGAAATCGGAGGCAATACGCCGAATGCATCAGCAGTTAGGAATACAATCGCTTTCGGATGTCCTGCTACGGATGGCGTCACGATGTTTTCGATATTGTGAATCGGATAAGCTGCACGTGTATTTTCAGTTAATGTATTATCATCATAGTCCGGCATGCGTGTTTTTTCATCAAGCACGACATTTTCAAGAACAGAACCAAATTGGATCGCTCCAAAAATCTCCGGCTCTTTTTCTGCAGAAAGGTTAATACATTTCGCATAACAGCCGCCTTCAATGTTGAATACGCCGTTTTCAGACCAGCCGTGCTCATCATCACCGATTAGTTTACGGTTTGCATCCGCGGAAAGAGTTGTTTTTCCAGTTCCGGAAAGTCCGAAGAAGAGTGCAACGTCTCCTTCTTCGCTAACGTTTGCCGAGCAGTGCATCGGCAAAATTCCGCGCTCAGGAAGCAAGTAGTTCATAACGGAGAATATCGATTTTTTCATTTCGCCTGCATATTCAGTTCCGCCAATTAACACAATGCGCTTTTCAATTGATACAATGATAAAAGTTTCGGATTTTGTTCCGTCTACTGATGGATCCGCTTTGAATGTTGGAGCAGCAATAACTGTGAATTGTGCTTCATGCGTTTTTAACTCTTCTTCAGTAGGGCGGATAAATAAATTTTGAACAAAAAGGTTTTGCCATGCGAATTCATTAATGACTTGGATGGAAAGCTGCGAATCTTTATCAGCTCCTGCAAAGCCTTTGAATACGAAGAGCTCTTCTTTTGCTTTTAAATGGTTAAGTACTTTATTATATAAAGAATCAAAGATTTCAGATGAAATCGGGCGGTTCACTTTGCCCCAATCGATTTTGTCTTTTGAAGAGTCCTCTTCGACAATATACTTATCCTCAGGAGAACGGCCTGTATACTTGCCAGTTACGGCAGTAAGTGCGCCGTTTGCAGAAAGTTTCGCTTCTCCGCGGGAAGTCGCTTTTTCAACCAATTCCGCCACTGAAGGCTGTATGTTTACGTTGTTTCCTGAAAGTAAATCGTTTAATCCGTTTTCAATTTTCGCTGAAATCATTTCTCGTACCGTCCTTTGCATGTAATCCCAATTGGTGGGTTTCATCACATTTCGTAAATAGTATAACACATTTAGAATAATAGTCTATACTAATTATAAACTCAAGTATTTTCGGCTGAAAATGTTTGACAAAGCGTAAACTTTTTCGTAGGATTGTTTAATGAACGGATACTCTTATCCCGAGCTGGCGGAGGGACAGGCCCTATGAAGCCCGGCAACCTGCGTGGACCTATATGGCCGCGAAAAGGTGCCAAACCTGGAGCAAGGTTGAATTCCTTGGACGATAAGAGTGAAAGGTGCTGCTTTTGAAATACTGCCTTTCCTCATGTATATTTACGTGAGCGAAGGGCTTTTTTATTGATTTATAAGGCCCTTAATCCTTGTGTATGTTGACGTCGACTCTCTAGGCGCTGAACTTACTGGGACAAACAGAGTACCGTATCAATATTTGCAAGCCGTTAAGGAGGAAACTACAATGACAAATCGCCGATTATTCACTTCGGAATCGGTAACAGAAGGCCATCCAGACAAAATGTGTGACCAAATTTCTGACGCCATTTTGGATGCCATTTTAGAAGAAGACCCGAATGCGCGCGTAGCGTGTGAAACGACAATTACAACAGGACTCGTACTCGTCATCGGGGAAATTACAACTACAACTTATGTTGACATCCCGAAAGTCGTTCGGGATACGGTGAAGGAAATCGGTTATACACGTGCGAAATTCGGATTCGACTGGGAGACGTCATCCGTTTTGACGTCCATCGACGAACAATCTCCTGATATCGCAGCGAGTGTCGATCAGGCACTAGAAGCGCGAGAAGGGACAATGAGTGATGAGGAGCTTGAAGCTATTGGAGCAGGCGACCAAGGACTTATGTTCGGATATGCTTGCAATGAAACGCCTGAACTTATGCCGATGCCAATTAGCTTATCTCATAAGCTTTCGCGCAGACTTGCGCAAGTAAGAAAAGATGACACGCTTGATTATTTACGTCCTGACGGCAAAACACAAGTGACGGTGGAGTACGATGAAGACAACCGTCCTGTTCGGATTGATACGATTGTCATTTCGACACAGCATCATCCTGACATTACACTTGAGCAAATTCAACATGACATTAAAGAACATGTCATCTACCCAGTTGTGCCTGCGGAGCTTCTAGATGAAGAAACAAAATACTTCATTAACCCTTCAGGCCGTTTCGTCATCGGTGGACCACAAGGGGATGCCGGCTTGACAGGAAGAAAGATTATCGTTGACACATATGGCGGCTACGCACGTCATGGCGGCGGTGCATTTTCTGGAAAAGACGCGACAAAGGTAGACCGTTCTGCATCATATGCAGCGCGCTACGTGGCGAAGAATATCGTTGCAGCGGGTCTTGCAGATCGTTGTGAAGTTCAACTCGCCTACGCAATCGGTGTCGCAAAACCGGTATCGATTTCAATCGATACATTCGGGACAGGCAAAATCGAGGAAGACAAGCTTGTGGAAATCGTTCGCGAGCTATTTGATTTACGCCCGGCAGGCATTATTAAAATGCTTGACTTGCGCCGTCCAATTTATAAACAAACTGCGGCATACGGCCATTTCGGACGCACTGACGTTGAGCTTCCATGGGAGCAGACGGACAAAGCAGAAGATTTGATTATGAAAGCAGGATTGTCTGATTAATAATTTGAGTTCGAGGAAGCAGTGGAGAAATCCATGCTTCCTTTTTTTGTTATTTAAGGATAACGAGAATTTAACGGGTTTGAACGAGAATTCAGCAGTTGTTAAAGGGTATGGGAACTTTACGGACATCAAAGCGTTTACTTAATAAGGAAGAAGAGAGGAGATGGCGATTAAGTAATGACTACCGCCTTACTACTGATTGGTCTAATCGGTTTTATTGCTTGTGTTGTCGTAGTAGGAATTATCGTATTGCTAGTTTCTAATAAATAAAAGGTGCTGCTCAACGTTGAGCAGCACCTACATGTGGTATACGCTTTTTATTCTTGCATTTCCTTATAAATCCGTCTCTTTTCTTCATAGCTGTTCAAAATGCGTTGCATATCTGCTCGGTCCTCATCAGTTAATTCACGCACGACTTTTGCGGGTGATCCGAGAGCGAGACAGCCTGGCGGGATTTCTTTGCCGGGTGGTACGAGGCTCCCTGCCCCGATAAAAGCTCCTTCACCAATTTCGGCTCCGTCCAAAATAATAGCTCCCATTCCGATGAGCGCTCCTTTACGGACAATACAACTATGTAGAAGTGCTTTATGGCCGACTGTCACATCGTCTTCGATCAGTAAAGTCATTCCGGGACTTTGATGAAGGCAGCTTAAATCTTGAATGCTGACGCGTTCACCGATAATTGTTGGGGCGACATCTCCACGAATGACCGTGTTGAACCAGACAGAACTGTTTGCTCCGATTGTAACGTCGCCTGTAATCGTCACATAATCTGCGACATAGACGGAAGGGTCAATTTTTGGTGTTTTTCCATTGTATGAATAAATCATGAACGTCTCCTCTTTTCTAGAAATCATGTATAATTTATCGTATCATAAAACTTTCATTTACAAAAAGAGGAGGTGAGTGCCATGTGGAAATGGGAAGCGGAAGGACAACCGAAAGCGGTAGTTGTCATTATTCATAATGCTTATGAACATCATCGGCGGTATGCGTGGCTCATCCAGATGCTTCGAAACGGTGGTTTTCATGTCGTCACTAGCGATTTACCAGGCCATGGGTCTGAGAGTGGCAGAAGGATCCATGATGAACCGTTCAAGTCGTATGTGGACCATGTAAAGAAAATGATTGATATTGCGCTAATGGATAATTTGCCGTTATTCGTGCTAGGACACGGACTAGGCGCTACGATCGTTATGCATATTCTGCAACGTGAGAAACTGGAATGTGCAGGCTTCATTTTCAGTTCTCCTTGGCTCTCAATGAATCATCAGCCATCCAAATTTAAAGGGATGCTGACGAAGCTTTCAAGTTCTATGAAAGTGAATCATGACATTACAATTGAGATGTTGACGCGTAACTATGATATGTATATAGAGTTTCAGAACGATCGGAACTATAGCTCCGTAGTCTTTGCGTCGTGGTATCGTGAGCTGCTTGCGATGATGAAATCAATTATGACCCATGAAGAAAGCATCTTTGACGTGCCGGTCCTTGTCCATACAGGGGAACACGATAAAATCACGGATATCTCGTATGGAAAGAGTTGGTTGTTGAACCAACATCTATCCGAATTTCATTATAAGGAATGGAAACGGTTATACCACGATCTTTATCAGGAGCCTGAGCGGGAGGAAGTGTATTTGTACATTGAATCGTTCATGAACAATGTGCTTCGCTCGCTCGGCTATATTGTATGAAGAAAAACCATAAGGGGGAATGGTTGTTTTGACAGTAATCGGATTTGTGAGGCATGGTGTAACCGCGTGGAATAAAGAGGGGAGAGCGCAAGGCAGTTCGGATATTCCTTTAGATGATGAAGGAATTGACATGGCGAAGCGCGTAGCCGACAGATTGTCTACGGAGCAGTGGGACATCATTTATACGAGCGATTTACAAAGGGCAAAAAAGACTGCTGAAATTATAGCTGAAAAATTGCCGGGTGTTGAGCTTGTGGAGGATGCACGATTACGTGAAATCGGCGGCGGAAAGGTTGAAGGGACTACAGAGGCTGAACGCATCGAAAAGTGGGGAAAAGACTGGAACCAGCTTGATATGGGGTTTGAACCACTTGAGTCGATTATATCTCGCGGGATGGAATCCCTTAACGAAATCAAAAAGAAGTATGCTGGCAAAAGAGTGTTGGTCGTCAGCCATGGCAGCTTTATTATTCGGATGTTGAACGAACTTGTTGCAGAAAGTGAGACGAGCTTGGATAACACTTCGCTAACAATCGTTGAACTAAACGACGGTAATAATCTATGCCATCTTTTCAATTGCACCGCCCATTTGAAAAAAACGGCTGAGTCATAATTTGAGTTGGACGAGTTGCGAACATAAATCCATTCATACGTTCACTAGTCTATACTATATACTATACAAATTGTAAGATCGGGGGCTTTAAAATGAACAAGGAAACAACATCAGAAATCTTATCATGGATAAAAGCAATTGCAGTCGCTTTTGTCCTCGTATTTGCCATCCGTCATTTCCTATTTTCACCGGTTATCGTATCCGGTCAATCAATGGAGCCGACATTTGAATCGGAAAACCGCGTCATCATTTCGAAAATCCATAAGCTGGATCATTTTGACTTAGTCGTCTTCCATGCGCCTGGATCAGAGGAAGATTATATTAAACGAGTCATTGGGCTGCCGGGAGATACAGTTGTCATGAAAGACGACAGGCTTTTCATTAACGGGAAAGAGTATGAAGAGAAGTATGTCCAGGCGAATAAAGAACGACTTTTCAAGGACCAGAAATTGACGGAGGACTTTGAAGTAACTGTGCCGGAAGGGCAACTTTTTGTGTTGGGCGATAATCGGAGGAACAGCACGGATAGCCGAGCTATCGGCTGTATTGATCAAGATTCTGTCGTCGGTAAAGTAGGTTTCAGGTTTTACCCATTTAACTCGCTTGGCATTCCTAAATAAATGTCCATTTCAAAAGCTCGACTTATTGGTATTGACGGTTTAGGTGGATCCGGAAAAACAACATTGGCGAGAATATTGGAAGGGCAACTTGAAAATGTAGTACTCTTCCATATCGATGATTTCATCCATCCTAGAAAAATTCGGTACGATGAAAGTTTTCCTGAGTGGGAAGCCTATTATCATAAACAATGGCGATATGATTATTTAATTAATACCATATTGCAGCCTCTAGCGAATGGGCTATCTATAGACAAGAGCATTGAGTTTTATAATAAAGAAGAAGATCTGTATATTCGAGAGCAGATAACAATCCCAGTTGACACTAAAGTTATCATTGAAGGTGTGTTTCTTCAGCGGGAAGAATTAAGGAAGTATCTTGATTTTGTCATCTATATCGATGTGGACAAAGATACTAGACTAAAGCGCGTACTAGAAAGGGACACGTATATCGGAACAGAGGAGGAGATTATCGCAAAATATGAACAGCGATATTTTCCTGCTGAGGAGATGTATGTGAAGGAATACAACCCAACTCGTCTGGCTGATCAAGTTATTGTAGGCGGCAAGAAGGGAAAAATGGATATCCAAAACGTTAGGCTCGAATTAGGCGGCTTTTAGTGAACAACCTCTGCGCAAAATGCAGAGGTTGTTTCTTTTTCACGGACGTCACTCTACAATTGCTGCGTTCGTATGGTAAATTAAGAACATCGCAAGAAAAAGGAGCACCATGCAATGACTGATTTTTTTACAAGGAAACAGAATGAACTGCATATACAATTAAACGACGTCCAGAAAAAGGCCGTCATGCAAACGGATGGGCCATTGCTTTTATTAGCATGTCCCGGATCGGGAAAAACAACGACGATAATTATGCGGATCGGCTATTTGATTGAAAAGAAGAATGTAGACCCGAAGCGCATTAAGGCGATCACATTCAGCCGGGCATCAGCGCTTGATATGACAGATCGATTCAAACGTTTTTTCCCACACCATCCACCGGTCGATTTTTCGACAATTCATAGTCTTGCATTCGCTATCACTCGCACATATTTGCAAAAGACAGGTGTCTCATTCGAATTAATTGAAGGCGGTGGGAAAGGGAAGCAGGCTCTCACGAAAACGACTTTGCTGAAACGCTTATATAAAGAAGCGTTACGGGAAGATTGCACGGAAGATGATTTAACTTCGCTGTCGACCTTTATTAGCTATTTAAAGAACAGGATGATTCCTTTCAATGAGTGGGAGCAAGTGTCGGCGCCTTTTGACAAGGCGGGAACGATTGCGTTGAATTACGAACAAGTGAAATCGAAGACGGAAGGGCATCTCTTTTTAGACTTCGATGATATGTTGTCCATCGCGGAACAAGCATTGCGCGTCGATGAACAATTTGCTGAGCAGTTCCGCTCTCGTTATGACTATTTGTTGACTGACGAAAGCCAGGACACATCGCTCGTTCAACATCGGATTGTCGAACATCTCGTTGCACACCACGGCAATCTTTGTGTCGTGGCGGATGACGACCAATCGATTTATACGTGGCGCGGCGCGGATCCTTCTTACTTGCTGGATTTTAAACAAGTGTATCCAGATGCGAAATTACTAAGAATGGAGCAAAATTACCGTTCGTCAAAAGAAATCGTCGAAACGGCAGCCCATTTCATTACACGCAATAAGCAAAGATATAGGAAAGAGATGCGGACGGACAATGCTGAAGCGGGACCGATCGTCATGAAACAATTCGAGGACCCAAAACGACTTTTGGAATATGTTACGTATGAATTATTGGATGAGCAAAATTTGGAGGAAGTCGCTATTTTATTTAGAAATAATTCTTCCTCCACGATGTATGTTAATGAGCTTCATCGGAGGGGAATCCCTTTTTATATGAAAGACGCGGATGACAAATTCTTTGCCCATTGGGTCGTTGAAGATATTTTAAATTTCATGCGGCTCAGCTTCAATGTGGAACGGAAAGACATTTTCGCGAAAGTCGTAATGAAAATGAATTTGTTCATTTCGCGGGACATGCTGTCTAAGTTCATGAATACAACGACTTCCGGAAATGTTTTTGAGGCATTCATTCAAACTGTGCAATTGAAAGGCAGTCAAATTGAAAAATTGGATACTTGCATTGATGTTTATAAACGAATTCCCGATATGCGACCTGTACAAATCATACGGATGATACGCTATGAACTCGAATATGAGGAAGCATTAAAAAGCAGGGCGGCAAAATTCGGCTATCGGATCGATAATCTTCTCGGCATTTTGGACACGCTAGAAGGCATCGCTTCACAAGTACGGACAATGGTTGAATTTGCAAATCGTTTAAAGGAATTGGAACAAGCCGTCCAACAGGCGAAATTCAATCCACCTGCAAATGCATTAACATTGTCGACTTTCCATAGCGCCAAAGGATTAGAATTCAGGCGTGTATTCATGATCGACTTAGTGAAAGGAATCATTCCGTCTGAAGAGGACGAAACGGACACGATGTTGCTCGAAGAGGCAAGGCGATTGTTTTACGTTGGCATGACACGGGCGAAAGAACGATTGGAATTGCTGTCGTATCGTGAGGCAAATGGAAAATCCAAAGAGGATTCTAGGTTCTTGAATGAAGTACGGGGGATTTTAATGAAGCCGGAAGAGAAAACGGCCGAGAAATTGAAGAAAGTTGACTTGTCGACATTGCCTGATCCGGATGGGATTGCGACGCGAACAGCATTATCCGTTGGCATGCATGTGATGCACCGCGTATTTGGAAGAGGGGTCATTAATGGCATCGGTGAAGAGGAGATTCGCATTCAATTTGGAGAGGCCGAAAAGAGGTTATCTCTCGAAATGATTCTCTCACGTCGACTATTGAAAGAGGTTGAGTTATGAAACAAGCCCTTTTTGTCGGAATCGCAGGAGCAATCGGTGCGATTTTTCGCATAGGAATTGGGAGGATGCTCGAAGGATCAATTGATTTTCCGATAGCGACATTGACTGTCAATCTTCTTGGGACATTCATTCTTTGCCTTCTTAGTGCAGGCGTTATCGATCGGCTGACGGATGATCAGCAACTTCAGACTACGATTACGACTGGATTTTTAGGTTCCTTTACAACGTTTTCCGCATTTAGTATGGACATCGTAAATCTTTTACAAAATGGACAACTGATGCTCGCTATCTTTTATTTTGCAATTAGCATTAGCGGCGGCCTACTTACTGGCTTATTCGGCTTCCGAATTGGTCGTAGGATGGTGAGGGCATGACAGTAAGTGAAGTACTTGTTATCGGTTTAGGAGGATTCATCGGTGCCGTCGTTCGTTTTTTCATTTCCGCAAAGATGAATAAAGTGGGTCGAATGCCAATAGGTACAATGGTTGTCAATTTGACAGGGTCATTGCTGATCGGTCTCTTAATCGGCTTGGAATTGCCTATGCTATGGACCGTCTTCCTTGTTTCCGGGATAATGGGCGCCTTAACGACTTTTTCCACACTGATGAAAGAATTGCTTCAGTTATGGAGTGATGGCCAAAGAGGGAAGTCGATTGTATATTGTATGTGGACGTTCGTGTTTGGAATTGCTCTTGCCTACTTTGGATTTGTTATCGGTGGTTTTTTGAATTAATTTTTAAAAATCGGATGAACTGTTGACATCTCCGACAGGGCTGGTAATATACAATAATAATCATTTTATTAGTAAAACAAATAGGTAGCGGAGAGTCGGCTTAGTAATCGTGTTGTGAGCAGAAAAAAGAGACTGAATGGATAGTGCAAATTCAGGCAGCAACACGTATGAAGTACATCGACAGCTTTTCTCCGATTGTAATGAAGTGGTCGGCAAGCTTGTTTGTCGTCAATCAGGGTGGTATCGCGGAGAGCTCCTTCGTCCCTTATCCAAGGGATGGAAGGAGCTCTTTATGTTTAAAATAAACACATTAGGAGGAATGCATTATGATACAAATAAAAGCGATCCATTCGCCTTCGTTTTCGGAATCGGTATTACTTGTATTCGGCATCGTGGCAATGATCAGTGTTACTATAATTAAATTCGAATCGGTTCCTCATTTACCAATCCTCCTATCAATTTTATTGTTGATCGGATATGGCCTTCTGAAAAGGATTCCTTTCAAGAAACTTGAAAAAGGATTGGTCGATGGAGCCGGGGCAGGTATGGGTGCGGTGTTCCTCTTTTTCTTCATCGGTATTCTTATTAGTAGCTGGATGATGAGTGGGACGATTCCAACACTAATTTACGCAGGCTTTCATCTTATTACACCTACATTCTTTTTTGCGATTGTCTTCGTCGTCACGGCTATCGTCGGTATTTCAATTGGAAGCTCCTTGACAACGGTCGCGACGGTCGGTGTGGCGTTCATTGGAATGGCTAGCGTGCTTGAACTTTCATTGCCAATCGCAGCAGGTGCAATCGTTTCAGGTGCATTCTTTGGGGATAAAATGTCGCCGTTATCAGATACGACGAACCTTGCGTCTTCGATCGTGGGAGTCGATCTTTTTGAGCATATTCGCAATATGGGATGGACGACGGTACCAGCATTTTTCTTATCATTGCTTTTCTTTGGTCTGTTATCGCCGGACGTAACGACGAGGGAGTTCGATAAAATTGCATTGTTTCAAGAAACACTGCTAGAAACAGGGATGATCCATTGGTATACGGTTATTCCGCTCGTCGCTTTATTTGTGTTAACGATTCTAAAGGTGCCTGCATTTCTTACGTTAGCAATTAGTTCTGCAGTGGCGGTCGTACTTTCATTCCTCCATCAAAGCATTGGATTTTCACAAGTGCTTGGCATATTGTTTAGCGGATACGTCTCCTCGACTGGCGTGGAAGACATTGATGCATTATTATCACGCGGTGGAATGGAAAGCATGATGTTTACAGTCGCTCTCGTGTTATTGGCGCTTAGCATGGGAGGATTGTTGTTCACGTTAGGAATTGTCCAAAGTTTGTTGGCGCAAGTTGAAAAGCTTTTCAAAAAAGTATTTTCAGTTATAGCAGCATCAGCTATGACAGCAATCGGCATTAACGTATTAATTGGCGAACAATATTTGTCGATTTTACTGACAGGGCAAGCGTTCCAAACACAATATGCAAAACTCGGCCTTGCAAATAAAAACTTGAGCCGGGTCATGGAAGATGCAGGAACAGTTGTAAATCCGCTCGTACCGTGGAGTGTTTGCGGGATATTCATTACAAACGTGTTAGGCGTTTCGACGATTGACTATTTGCCGTTCGCCTTCTTCTGCCTGTTATCGCCGATTTTGACGATTCTATTTGGGTATATGGGGAAGACGTTGACACGTACTTCTTAAGAAAAGAAACACCGAGGATTCAGCTCCCTCGGTGTTTTATTATTTATTCAACTGAAATGCTTCGTTATAATTCGTAGCCTCCCGGAGCGCTTCTTCCTCTGCCGGAATCCGCACTGACATCATCCAAACATTAAGAAGGGAAAAGACGACTGCGGTAATAAAAGCATTAAATAGTAGCGGTAGAACAAGCAGTTCCGTGGCGACAATCATGTAATTTGGATGACGGAGCCATTTGTACGGTCCCTTCCGAACGACTTTCGCATTGGGAAGGACAATGATTTTTGTGTTCCAGTACTTGCCTAAGGAAGTGAGGCACCAAATCCTCATTATTTGCGCAGCTAAAAATATTGCCAACCAAATCGTCCAAACTGCGGAAAGCTGGCGATTGAAGAATAAAACTTCAGTAATGAGTGCAATAAAGAAGCATACGTGCATGGCGACCATATAAGGATAATGGGAAGCGCCGGCTTCAAATGCACCTTCGCTTTTCATCCATTTTTCGTTCCTCTTTGCGATAATTAATTCAACAATCCGCTGTAAAATGATGATGGTTAGAACAATGCCGAACATAATAGCCAACACCTCAATCCCACTTCAATAATAGCAATTCACCACAAAATCCTGGGCCAAGCGCGGCCATCAATCCGTATTCACCAGCAGCCGGTTCAGACTCCATGAATTGCTTCAGTACGTAGAGGACTGTCGGGGAAGACATATTGCCGTGGTTCCGTAAGACATTCCTTGAAATATCGGTCTTTGAACTGTCAAAACCTAATGATTCCTCGTACGCCGTTAACACTTTTTTACCACCGGGATGCGCAACGAAATGAGTGATATCGTCTTTACTAAGATTATATGAATGAAGAAATTCATGCACGAACGGACCAAGCCAATTGGTGATGATGGAAGGGATGCTTTTCGAGAAAATGACGTAAAGACCATTGTTTTTAATGTCCCACCCCATGACATCCTCGGAGTCGGGCATCCACTTTGAAGTCGTGCCGACGATGGACGGGACAGGGATGTTGACTGCTATTTCAGATTGATCGCCTGAGACGAGTGCACACGCAGCGCCATCTGAGAATAAGGATACTCCAACGAGATTGCTCTTCGAGTAATCGTCTTTTTGGAACGTCAAACTGCATAGCTCGATGGATAGCACCAACACATTTGCTTTCGGAAAAGCTTTGCAATATTCGAATGCCCGGCTCACTCCCGCGGCACCTCCTGCACAACCTAATCCCCAAATCGGAATCCGCTTCACATCGTCCCGGAAAGGAAGTTTGTTCATAATGCGAGCTTCTATGCTCGGCGTCGCAATGCCTGTACTTGAAATGAAGAAAATGGCGTCAATCTCTGAAGGGTCGATGGCGTTCGTCAACGTCGTGGATTGTTGCAAGCATGCTTGTACAGCTTTTACGCCTAAATCAATGGCGTGCCGGATGTATAAGTCGTTCCGCTCTTCAAAATCATGGGATTGCCCATACCACTCAAGTGGCATGCACACGTCTCGCTTCTCGATTTCGCCGTTTTGAAAGACTTTTAAAAGCCGTTCAATATCTTTGAATTTCCGGCTGAAAAGGGAACGGGTCAGTTCAACAGCTTCCGCTTGCTTCACTTCATGAGGAGGCAGGACGGTACTGACGGAAAGAATTTTGGGCATGGTTAGACCTCCAATAGGCTTATTAATCTTTAAATATGACCTGTTTTTGATGGATGGGAAATGGGGGAGTGCAACTACTAGTAGTTTATGAGTAGAGGGGACTGAATATGAAAGCCCGGCAAAAGAGCGGGCTTCAATCGGTTGGAGAAAGTATCTGTTTGCATAAATGACGGAAGTTTTCCTTGAATTTTTCATTGCTTTTTTTTGATCGTTTTTTAGGACCGCGAAGGCGTCCGCCTGCCATCCTAATCTTCTGTGCTGTATGCCTTGCAAACAAAAGTTGGTCAATATTTTCGTTTGTATACAGTCTACCGTTCTGGTCAATCGGGTGTCCTTGTTTCGCCAACACCATGGCGGCTAATCCATAATCTTGCGTAACGACGATATCCCCTTTTTGAACTTTATTGACGAGAACAAAATCAACAGCATCCGCACCTTTAGAGACGATGATTGTCTCTGCCCCATCACGATGCATTTCATGGGCTGTGTCACAAATGAGCGTGCAAGGTAGATTGAATTGCTTCGCAATAGAAATCGTTTCATTCACGACTGGACAGCCGTCTGCATCTACAAAAATCGTTACCATGGCAAGACCTCTTTTCAATTGAAGTATGAAAGCGAATTTCTATAATCATACTATACAAGGTTCGATGTCTTACTATATCATATTCAAATATTTATATTTCATTCAAAACTAAACGAGGGCATGATCGCCCTCGTTTAGTTATCTATTGAATATGGAAAGTTATCTATCGTATCTCATCAGTTATCTATCGAATACGAAAGGTTATCTATTGGATAGCCGGAGTTATCTATCGAATCCGTTGATTTATCACCAAAAGGGGACTAAAGACCCTCTATTCATTTAACAGTTATTCTTCCGTTATCCGATTTCAATCGAATTTGGTGCAATTCGTCACCGAAGCGACTGCGTGAATTTCGCTCGCCGTAAACATCGATTCGTCCGTGTCCGGTTTTCGCTACTATTGTCGCATTCGATGCCTTCTGCATTGTCGAAATTTCTATGCTTCCGTTATCTGTTTGGAAATCGATATTGCGGTCCAAATGTTCCCCAGCGAGGACGATTCGCCCATTGTCCGTGATGGCAGTCAGCTCTCCGTCCACTTGATCGAACTCAATCCGTCCATTATCCGATTCAGCATAGGTGAACTCGGCATCGACATGTCTCATCGTCACCCGTCCATTATCCGTTTTTGCCTTCAGTCGGTCCGTCTGCACTTTCGAAATTTCTATTCGGCCGTTATCCGTCTCCGCTTCAAGTGAAGTCGCCGCAAGTTCATTCAGCTCGATACGCCCGTTATCTGTGCGGCACTCAATCTGTTTCCCAATCAATTTTTCGGCGTTAATCCGTCCGTTATCCGACTTCATGGAAATGGATTCATACAATTTTTTTGGAATGAACACGTTCAATGCCACACCTTTCGTATTGAATTGGAACAGGAATGACCAGGGCGATTTGTTTTTCAATTTGATTCTTAGCGTATCTACGAGAACTTCCGCGGTCAACTCCAGTTTTTCTCTTGTTCCCGTCAATTCGACTCGCGTTTCAGTATCATCAGAAGGGAAGACTGTAAGTGATCCGTGCTGTACATCGATATCTACTTTTGAAAAGCTATTATCTTGGATAGTGATCACTTCACTTGTCGGGCTTGTGATGACGTCCGGCTCTTTCTTGAATGGATAGGCCTCCAATAATTCAGCAGCAATTTTTGCAGGTGATCCAAGGGATGCTGCAATTTCCTCTTCCGCTTTTCCATCACTACGGCCATCCGAAAAATATTCACGGATATCTTGGAGAATATCGTTTCTTTCGTCTACAGGCAAACGTTTCAAAGCGTGTTCAAGCTCATTGATAAATTGGTTTTCAGTCATGGCGAACGCCCTCCTCGATCAAAGTATTAACCCCTTCCGTAAAACTGCGCCATTCATTCAACTGCTCATGCAAATAATCCCGCCCGGCATCCGTCAATTTGTAATACTTGCGGGGAGGCCCTTCCGTTGATTCCTGAAGGTATGTTGTGAAGTAGCCTTCTTTCGTCAATCGTCGTAGCAACGGATAAACAGATCCTTCGGAAATGGAAATCTGGTCGGAAATCTTTTGGACCAACTCATAGCCGTATCGATCTTGTTTATCCAACAGAACGAGGACGCATAAATTTAATACGCCTTTTTTGAATTGGATATTCATGAATCATTCTCCTTTCCAGTACTATTCATTGAACACTACTGAATTATCAGACATACTGCTTTGAGAATAATATAACACACGGTATTGTTCAATGCAAGGTACTGTAGAAAAGTCTTTTACTGAAACTATTTTCAGTGATTGGACGTATAGAAAGGTAGACATCTATGTAAGGAGGAAACGATATGGACGGAAGCTATTTCGTTGGGTGGGGAACTCTTGCATTAATTAATGCTGGAATTGCGCAAGGGAAAAATAGAAGCGGGTTCAATTGGTTTTTACTATCGTTAGTATTAGGCCCAGTCGCGACATTCATTCTAGTAATGGTCGGTAAAAGATAATTCTAATAAATGTTCACTTATGGTAAACTATTTCTGTACTCGAAATAACTACATATAGGGGGAATGGAAATGGCAGAAGTGAAAATCATCTTTGCGAATGATGAATTAATAAGTGGGAATGAAGCGCGGAAAAATTTCGTTGCGCAACAGAAGGCTGGACATTGTTCGGTCTTAGTGGAAGACACGCATTATGTCGTCATCAAGGATGTTGAAAAAGCGAATTTGGAAAAGGTACGTTCAACAGCAGGGAATATTGCTCGCGACTTGGCGGCGCAAAAAGTGGATAAGGCGACTGTGCAGGAAGGCGTTCTAAATAATGTGTTCGCTAGCTTGGACAAAGAGGAAGTCTATGCAGCGTTCGCAGAAGGATGGGATCTCGGTTCCTATCAATTCCTCCCGTACAAATCGGAAGAGGAGCAATTTAAGACGGAACTTCAAGTCGATGCAAGCGATATGCAAGCAGCTGTTCAAACAGGACAAATTCGTGCAGCGGCAACGGCGTTTTCACGTGACTTAATGAATGAAGTGTCGGATGTATTAAATCCTGAAACGTATCCGGAAGTATTGAAAAATAAATTTGAAGGCACTGCAGTTGAAGTTGTAGTTCATGGTAAAGAAGAGCTTGAAAAGATGGAAATGAACGGTGTTCTGACAGTAGGTCGTGGAAGCAAATACAATCCATCATTTGTTGAATTGGTTTATAAAGGAGACGACTCAAAGCCTCTCGTAGCGCTTGTCGGTAAAGGTGTCACATTCGATACAGGCGGCATCAGCTTGAAGAGCGGCAAAGACTTGAGCGATATGCGGATGGATATGGGCGGTTCTGCAGCAGTTGCGGGAGCAATGCAGTTACTCGTCCAGTCAAAGGCAAAAGTGAATGTCGTCGCATTGATTCCGATGGTAGAAAACAGTCCGGATGCATATTCCGTTTTCCCTGGCGAAGTGATCCGTTATAAAAACGGCAAAACTGTCCAAGTAGGAAATACAGATGCAGAAGGACGTCTCATTTTGGCGGACGCCCTTATCCGTGCGGGTGAATTAAATGCAGAATACATCGTTGACATCGCAACATTGACAGGTGCGATTGTCAATGCACTCGGCTCAGAAATTGGCGGCGTTTTCGGTGATGAAGAACTGTCATTCATTATGAAAAAAATCGGCGATCAAAACGGTGATTTCGTCTGGCCGATGCCGTTAGTCGAAGCGTACGACAAGTCGTTAGCAAGCGATTACGCAGATATGAATAATATTAGTTCACTAAACTTTGCTGGCTCCATTACAGCAGGCCTTTTCCTACGCCGTTTCGTACCGGAAAATAGCAAATGGCTTCATGTTGACATGGCAGGCATGATGAGCAAGTCAAGCGCATCAGGCTACTACGCAAAATCTGCAACAGGTTACGGCGCAAGATTATTGGCTGACTACACTGTTGAAATTTCAAAATAATAAAGAGCGAAGAGGATATATGTTCAAGTTGAGCATACATCCTCTTTTCTTATGTGATGTATTCTTTATATTTGAAAAATAGTGTAAGATGAGTAGAGTATAACGAAATATCTGTTTTTTATATGAGGGGGATAGATATTATAAATGTCGACCGATAAATACGAGAAAATAGTTAACCGATTAATAAAATCAAAACATATTCATGAGTGCGTTTTATTTGTTGAAAACATGAGTGGAGATTTTTCATACAAAAATGAGTATGGGGGCAAGAATATAGATGCCCCGTTACTAATGGCAAGCATCACTAAATTGTTTACAACTGCTTGTATTTTAATTTTGCGTGAGCAAGGAAAGTTGTCACTCGATGATAACGTGGCAAAATACCTCGATAGCAGCATACTTAGCAGACTTCATATATACAAGCGGCAAGACTATACTTCGGAATTAACAATCGCTAGTTTGTTATTTCAAACAAGCGGACTACCGGATGCCTATGAAGAAAGCAAAAATAACATTAAAAAACGTGTCCTCCGTGAAGATATGCACATTCCTTTCGATGAAAAGATAACACTTACGAAACAATTGAAACCGCATTTTGCACCTGACAAATTGAAAAGAGCTCATTATGCAGACATCAACTTTGATCTCCTAGGAGAGATAATTGAAACCATTACCAACTCCTCATTGGAAGATGTTTATAAGACTTTGATTTTTGAACCATTCAATCTTGTGAAAACCTATTTACCAGCAGAAGAGCATGACTTCACTCCAACTATTTATTATAAAGAAACCGCTATTTCCCGTCCGAAGTACATCAGCTGCTGTCGTGCTAGTGGTGGCGGTATTAGCACAGCTCGTGAATTGATGATATTTAGTAAAGCTTTCTTTGGAGGACGTCTGTTTAATAAAGATGTTTTTAATCTGTTGAAAAGATATTACAAGTTACAAGCTAGTATGTATCCAATTCAATATGGCGGTGGCTACATGCGAATACCGTTGAATGGAATTCCGACATTTTTTACGGGCAAAGGAGAGTTAGTTGGACATTCAGGTTCAACGGGTTCATTTGCTTTTTATTTTCCTCAGAAGGATCTGTTTTTTGTAGGAGATGTAAATCAAATGGCAAACCCTGCACTTCCGATACGGTTGGCGATGCGACTTGCTGTAGCAAGTAAATAATGATTTCATGTTACAAAAATGTGCATGGAATTTAGTGAAGGGGTATTTCCTAAATGATATATGTAGTAAGACATGGACAAACAGATTTGAATAAAAATAGAAAAATGCAAGGGAGAATTGGTTTACCGTTAAACGAGAATGGAATCGAACAAGCTAATGCTTTAAAAGAGAAATTGCAGAAAGTGGATTTTGATATTGTGTTTTCTTCTCCACAAGAAAGAGCTGTGCAAACAGCTGAATTTATTACCGGAGTACGAGCTGTAGTGGATGATAGATTGGATGTATTCGATTTAGGTGAAGCTGACGGTTTACCAGTTAGTGAAGTAAAGATGGTTGGATCAATACCGGATCCTTCTATTTATAAAGCGATTGAAGAACCGACTGCATTTGTTAGTAGAGTGTTTGATTTTATGAATGAACTTGAAAAGCAATACGGAGACACTGGCCTAACTATTCTCATAGCCGGTCACAGATGTACAACCGGTTGTATTGGAGCTTATTTCAAAGGAATCCCTTCTGACGGAAATGTACTGAAATACTCCTCAGATACGGGGGATTATAAAACATATAATTTTAAACAAGGGGGGCACTGACATGGGACAAATTATAACATATACACCACCTAAACATTTTGTTTCAGCTGCAACGATTGTACTCAATGATCAAAATGAAATTCTGCTAATTAAAGGGCCTTTGAGAGGGTGGGAAATGCCAGGGGGAATTGTCGAGGAAGGTGAATCTTTGAAAGATGCAGCAATTAGGGAAACAAAAGAGGAGTCAGGTATTGATATTGAAGTTGTTAAGTTCTGTGGAATATTTCAAAATGTGAACAAATCAATTTGTAATACGTTATTTCTAGCTAAGCCGATTGGAGGCGAACTAACAACTTCACCAGAGAGTTTAGAAGTGGGATTTTTCCCTATTGAACAAGCTTTAGAGATGGTAACCCTGGGGAACTTCAGGCAAAGAATAGAGTACTGTCTTAACAACAGCATTCAACCGTTTTATGTGGAATTTTAGTAGTAAGGAAGTGTGAACTGATGCAAGCACTACGATTGAAACTGGAAGAATATATCAACAAATATATAAAATTATGGGACTTTTACGGAGTAATTCAGGTGACGAAAAAAGGGAAGGTGCTTCTTGAAGATGCATATGGTTATGCAAGTATCGAGTTTGGAATCAAAAATGATATGAACTCGCGCTTCTCAATCGCTTCGATGTCAAAGCAATTTACAGCCTTTGCGATTATGCTCCTCTACGATAAGAAAATGCTGGATGTCGATAAACCTGCACAATACTACCTCCCTGCTCATATGAAAATTAACGAATCAATCACTGTCCATCATTTATTATCACATACTTCCGGTTTATATAATTTCACAAATTTTGAAGATGATTTCTTTGCTAGTTACAACAGAATGGATTATTCACGAAACGATTTCTTCCAAAGATATATTAATAAAAAGCCTACAAAGCAAGCGAGTACGGTATTTGATTACAATAACTCTAATTATAATTTGCTTGCGTGGATCATTGAAAATGTTTCAGGCGCAACATACGATGATTTTCTAAGAAATCATATTTTCTTGCCTTTACATATGAAGAATAGCGATGTTGATGATGGTTGCGAACCTATGAAAAACAGATCATCTAATTATGTAAAGGATTTTGATGCAAACATAAATAGTCCGTATTTTAATGAGAAATTTAGCATCGGTGCAGGTGCTATCGTTTCAAACTGTGAGGATTTGTACAAATGGTATACCTGTTTACGGGAACAGAAACTCCTGTCGAGTAAAGCGTATGCTAGGTTTTTTAGCGTGAACGAAAACAATTACTGCTATGGACTTGAGCATCATCATGTTTACGGCACAGACAGCTATTCCCACGGAGGCGATCACCTCGGAATTAGTACATATATGCAGAGTTTTTTCGATGAAGATATTTGTATCATTATTCTTTCCAATAATGAGGCGATAAATCAGTACAGACTGGGAAATGCAATTTCTGATATTCTGCATCATGTTGAGGTAGCTGCCCCGACAAAACATAAAGAGCTCCATTATTGCGAAAGTGAGCTTGATAAGTATTGCGGAACATACTTGAAAGATAAGATCGATGTGGAATTAATTAATGGCAAATTATATTTTACGAGATTCGCTGGCAATCTTCATATTGAAATCTATCCAGTAGGGGAAGGGAAATTCGCTCGAAAATATTATGATCAAATCCATCCTTACAGCATTATTGAAAACGAAAACGGCGAAATGTCGTTTTTCGGATATATAAAGAAAACCCTGTAAATCACTTATTTTAAAAAGAGGTGAAGGAACTTCATGATATACGTTAATGTTAGAGCAATCATTGAAAGAAATGGGCCAAATGGAACTGAAATCGTTATACAAAAAAGGGTTAAATCTAATGAAAATAAAACACCTTATGAGCTACCAGGAGGAAGGTTGGAGGAATACGAGTCGTTTATCGAAGGCCTTAAAAGAGAAGTGCACGAAGAAACAGGACTTCAAATAACAAAGATTTTTGGAGAGGAAACTAGAATTGAAACTAATGATGTGGACTCAAATGTCGAAGCTATGAAGCCCTTTGCTGTGTATCAAACGACAAATGGTCCAGTAGATTCATTAGGCGTTTATTTTCGATGCCAAGCCTCTGGCAATTTAGTTAAAGAAGGCGACGGTACTGAAGATATAAAGTGGATTTCAGTAGATAAACTACATCATTCACTAGAGAACGATTTAATAGATTTTAGCTGGGTGGACAAGTCTGGAATTATGTTTTATTTAAAGTGGTATTATGCAGCAAAACAACATAGTGATTAGTTTCATGCCTATTTTATTCTGAAAGAGCATTAAATAATTGGAGTGGTTGTATTGAAAAACATTTATATTGTAAGGCATTGTGAGGCGGAAGGACAATCCTCCGACGCACAACTTACGGAACAAGGATTTAAACAAGCATTACAGTTATCTAGTTTCTTTTCTAACATTAAAGTCGATCGCATTATTTCAAGTCCGTATGAACGGGCAATTCAATCTATCCACCCCCTTGCAGAGCAATTGAATATCGAAATTGAAATTGATGGGAAATTAACAGAACGTGTGCTAAGCACTATAACTATTTCAGACTGGAAGGACAAACTAAGAACAACATTTGAGGATGTTGAACTGAAATTTGAAGGAGGAGAGTCCAGTCAAGAAGCAAAGGAACGAATCGTGGCTGTTGTAGAAGAAGTCTTTAACGATGTGTCTAAAAATACAATCATCGTTACACACGGGAATCTAATGTCGTTACTGTTAAATAATTATAATAAAAGCTTTGGATTTGACGGTTGGCAAAATCTTACTAACCCCGATATATATGTATTAAAAGTGAATGACAATGGCGTAACTTATAAACGATTATGGAACAAGGACAATTAACTTAGGGGTGAGACAGTGAGCAGAGATAACGAAACTCCTGAAGAAAAAAGAGAGAGACTGAGACAAAAGGAATTAAAAGCTCCTTCAAGTAGTATTCACGGAAGTAATCTTTCTGATCTAGTGGGTGGTTTAGGGTGGAAAGGTACTGGGATCATTATTCTTGTATTGATAATTGCTGTTGTAATATATTCTGCCTTCTTCCGTTAATGGGCAAGATGGATAGATAAACAAAATATTTGATTGAAGCCTTTAGTAAAATAGAAACGGTTCCTAACTGGAAATCACAAGGGGGATTAAAATGTTATCAACAGATAGGTTAAGGTTTCGAAAAATGGTTAATGAGGATGTTGATATATACCATAAATGGAGAAATGATTTGGAAGTAATGTTTTCAACTAGCCCATCTTTGGATTTATATTCTTTCGAGGAAACAAAGCATTTTGTAGAGAACATTATTTTAGGTTCGAGTAATTCTAAAAGTTACATAATAGAGGACATAGAGACAAATAAGCCAATCGGTATTACATCACTTGTGAATATAGATGTCAAAAACCAAAATGCTGAAGTGATTATCGATATTGGAGAAAAAGATTATTGGGGAAAAGGGTTAGGTACCGAGGCATTGAAAACAATTTTAGATTATGCCTTTTTAGAACTAAATCTGCATCGAATTTCTTTAAGAGTTTATTCTTTAAATCCAAAAGCAATTCATATCTATACTAAATTAGGTTTTAAACAAGAAGGTGTTAGTAGACAATGTTTATACCGAAACGGGGAATGGCACGATATTATTCATATGGGTATTTTAAAAGATGAATATCTTGAGAAGTAACCTTTTTGTTCTTGTGGATTTTGAGACATATCACGTACTGTAATTGGGCAAGTGCTGCTAATCTTTTGGCCTGCTGGACTTACATAAGTTCAGCGGGTCTTTTTTTATTCTGTTTTATACGTGGTACGATAAATATAAAGGTTTTATAAAGTCTGAAAAAACTACTAAAGTCGATGATAGAGTTGAGTCAGGAGGAATGGTGATGGGTGAAGAGATTTTGCTTGTGGAAGATGATGCGGATATTGCTCGGATTATCCAGGATACATTGCGGCAGCAAGGCTATGCGGTGGCGTGGGCGACGACGGGAATGGAAGGATGGGAGGATTTTCAGCAGGCGAGCTATGACCTCGTGATAGTCGATTGGATGTTGCCGGAGATGGACGGAATCACGCTGTGCCGGAATATCCGCTTAGCGAGCGACGTGCCGATTATTATGATTAGCGCACGCAAAGAGGATGTGGACAAGGTGGAAGGGCTCGATATGGGCGCGGACGATTATCTAGAGAAGCCGTTTAGTCTTGCGGAATTGAAGGCCCGTGTCGCTTCACAACTCAGAAGATGGCGGAGATACAACGGGCAAGACGAGCTTACGCAGCAGTCTATATACATAGGCGGTCTTGCAATTGAATGGCAAAATGAACGGGTGCTTCTAAAAAACAGAGATGTTCTGCTTACACCGAAGGAATTTGAATTGCTAAAGCTATTAGCTCAAAATCCAGAGCGCGTCTTTTCAAAAGGTAAATTATACGAGCACGTTTGGCAGCAACCGGAATTGGGCGACGTGCATACCGTGACAGTTCACATTAAGGCGCTTCGGGAAAAGCTGGACGATCCGGTGAAAACACCACATTTCATTCAGACGGTGTGGGGTAAAGGATACCGGTTCATTGGTGAGGTGACATGAGGATTAAAACGTGGCTCTTAGCATCGTATCTAATCGTCATGTCGCTTCCGCTTGGGGCTGCGTACGGGTTGTTCGCGTGGATCACTTCGTATCATGAGGAACGGAATGTCGTGGACAATTTAGACAGTCTGGTCAAGTTGAACGAGATGCAAGGGGTCTTATTGGAGTCGTCGTTATACAAACCGAATGCGGATTGGAAGGAAGTCAACAAGCTTGCAAACAGTCGGATTTCTGTAACGCTTTATAACGATATTGGCTTCATGTTGCATTCCACAAGCCCCATCAGTCAAAATCCTCTATCGTTCATGCCACGGAAAGAGCTATATGAAGGGTTTTACGAATTGCGACAGAAATTTGGGATGGTCACGTATAAAGAGCCCGTTTTCACGGAGAATTCACTGATCGGTGTCTATGAAATTACTTGGGCTCGGGATGAATGGGTATCGGGTGTTGGCAAGAGAACATGGGTCGTTGTCGTCCTGTTTGCGGTATTCTTCACCTCGTTGTTCGCAGGGGTGGCACTCCTCGTCAACCGGAAATTAAATACTCCGCTTCAACTGTTAATGAGACAGATGGACTCATTCGCTAGAGGAGAGTCCATCCAGCCAATGCCTAAACGAAAAGACGAACTCGGGGAATTAGCCGAAAGTTTCGAGGCGATGCGTACGGAATTAATTACTGCAAATCAAAATTTAACAGCGGAGCAGCAGCAGAAGGAGTTCATGATCGCTAGCATCTCCCATGATTTGAAAACCCCACTCACGTCCATTCGAGCGTATGCGGAGGCGCTCGATGAAAGGACATTATCTACACGTGAGTGGCAGGAATACCGTGAAGTCATCATCTCGAAGGCGAATTATATACGACAAATGCTTGATGACCTATTGATGTACACTTTGCTGCAATCAAGCAAATACGAGGTGGAGTTAGTCCCAGTGGAAGGGGAAGAGTTCTTCGACATGCTCGTCTCTGGTTATGAGACTCTTTGTAATGAAAAGCGAATTGAACTGCGGACAACATGCGCGATTACTGGAGAATATGCGGTCAACTCGAAGCAACTGATGCGGGTTGTCGACAACCTGATGATGAACGCCATTGCGCACACGGAACGAGAAGGAATGATTGGTCTCGCAGCCGTGAATGCAGCGAAGGTTCCGGAATGGTGCTTTGACTTTATGAAAGAAGCACTCGACGAGGAAAGCGGCATGTACTTGATTGTTCAAAACGAAGGGGATGGCATCCCGGACAGTCAGATGGAGAATATGTTTAAACCTCTATACCAAGCTGACGAGGCGCGGACGAAAGCGGGGGAACGAGGCACTGGCCTCGGATTAAGTATCACGCAACAAATTATGGAGAAACACGGCGGAACGGTAGAAATTGTCTCTCGTCAAGGAATCGGGACTGCGATCATATGCTGGCTGCCGGAATGGAAAGGTGAAGAAAAAGAATGAAATGGATAAAGCCACTAGTTGGAATTAGTATTCTATTGTTTTTCGCGATTGGCCTCGTGGCATGTAATGCAGGGGAAAATAAGTTTTCACCACAGGAAGTCATTAATACGGCACTGCAGGATATTGATAAGCCGCTTGCATTTTACGGGGAATACACAATCAGTGATGACTCGGGCGATATTGAAGCAAAAGAATGGGTGGCGGCGGATGGCAATCGCCGCATCGAAATTACGTCCAATGATGGCGCAGAGCATAGTGTAGCTGTCAATGACGGAAAGAGCGTGTCGGTTTACGACAAGGCGACCAACACGGCGATGATTATGGAAATAGTTGAAGATGACATGCGCGCACTAAGCCAGCAATCGCCGCGTCAGCAAGCAGAACAAATGCTTGAACTCGTGAAAGATTCTCATGAATTGTCAACGGGCGGCGAGGAGAAAATCGCCGGACGGTCTGCATACCATATTATTGCAAAAGCGAAAGATGGTAGTGCATTGATTGGTGACCTAGAGATTTGGATAGACAAGAATACATGGATGGTGCTCAAGTCCGTC